>JALYJS010000382.1 GCA_030799345.1 Pseudomonadota bacterium
CCTCCGGAATAGACCAGGGGCACCCGATCCCGAAGCCAGGGGGCGGTGCCCGCCTCCCGCAACAGCCGCGTCACGGACTTCTCCACGCGCTGCCCGACCGGGAGCAGTCGCTCGCCACCCTGGCGGACACGCAGTTCGAAGGGCCCTGGATATCGCAGCGAGCTGAAGCCGCAACCGATGCCCGGGACCAGCGCAATCGCGCCGACGCCGTCGGCTTCGAGCGCCTTGTCGACACCCAGTACCCACTTCTTCGTGATGAGCGGTTTGAGCGGCCGCATCGCATGAAGCCAGCCGCGATGCCGCCGGACCTCGCCGTTCGGCCAGGTCACCACCGGCTGCGCGCCGGCACGCGCCGGAAGCAGATCGTCGATCAGCGAATTGAGCCTCGCCTCGGACGGCATGCCGAGGCCGGAGTGCTGCAGCCACCAGCGCAGCAGGTTCGCCTGGCGTGCGCGCGGCAGACCCAGACAATAAGCCACCAGCAGTCGGTTTCCCTCGATCCCGTCCGCGGCGTCCATGGCGGCCAGTTCATCGAGCAGCCCTTGCGCCGTCGCGGCATGCCGCGCGGTGCGCGAAACGGTGCGCGCCAGCGACGGCCAGCGGGCGCGCAGCACGGGGATCACGTCGCGACGCAGCATCCCGCGATCGAAACGCGGCGACAGATTTGTTGGATCCTCGATGCGCCCGATGCCGTTCGCGTGCGCGTACGCGTCAATGTCGGCTCGAGTCACACCCAGCAAAGGACGGAGCAGCAGCCCCTGCCCAAATGGCGCCGACTCGGGCATCGCCGAAATGCCGGCAAGCCCGGCGCCACGGAACAATTGCAGCAGGACGGTCTCGAGCTGGTCGTCCTGATGATGCGCGGTCAGGAGCGCCTCGCCGGGTGCGAGTCGTGACTGCAGTGCCGCGTAACGGGCGTCTCGCGCCGCTGCTTCGACACTGGCACCGGGCAGCGGAGCGAAATCCAGTTCGATGGTCTCGAAAGGCACCTCGAGACTCGCGCAAAGCGCTGCGCAGATCGCCGGCCAGTCCGCCGCCGCTGGCTGCAGGCCGTGCGCCACGTGGAGAGCGCGGAGCGATACAGCCGGCTGCCGCAGGCGGATCCGATGACAGGCATGCAGCAGCGCCGAGGAATCGACACCACCTGACAGCGCAATACCAAGTCGTGCAGCGGGCCAGCCCGGAATGAGCCGGCTGAGTTCCCGCTCGAGCAGCTCGGGGATCACCTCGGCGGATTGCATGGCGGCGACTCAGGCTCCGCCAAACACTCCGAAAGCGCGCAGGCGCGCGTGACGGAGGCGCACCAGCTCGTCGGCAGGCAGCGCGGACAGCTCCGTCAGGTGCCGCGTCAAGGCCGTGCGCAATGCCTCCGCCATCGCAGCCGGATCGCGATGCGCGCCGCCGAGCGGTTCCGGAATCACCTCGTCCACGAGCCGGAGCCGGGACAGGCTCTCCGCCGTGATGCCCATGGCTTCCGCCGCCTGCTCGCGCCGCTCCGCGCTTTTCCAGAGGATCGACGCGCAGCCTTCCGGGGAGATGACCGAATACACGCTGTACTGCATCATCAGCAGGCGGTCGCAGACGCCGATGGCGAGCGCGCCGCCCGAGCCGCCCTCGCCGATCACGCAGCTCACGATCGGCACGGCGAATCCGGACATCTCGAACAGGTTGCGGGCGATGGCCTCGCTCTGGTTGCGCTCCTCCGAGCCGATACCGGGGTATGCGCCGGGCGTGTCGATCAGCGTGATGAGCGGCAGCCCGAACCGCTCGGCCGTCTGCATCAGTCGCAACGCCTTGCGGTAGCCCTCCGGCTTCGGCATGCCGTAGTTGCGCCGCACGCGTTCCTTGGTGTCACGACCCTTCTGCTGGCCGATCAGCATGACCGCCTGACCGGACAGCCGCGCGAGGCCGCCGACGATTGCCTGGTCGTCGGCATACATGCGGTCACCATGGAGCTCCTGGAACTCCGTGAATACCTGCGGCACGTAATCGAGCGTGTAAGGTCGTTGCGGATGCCGTGCGAGCTGCGTGATCTGCCACGGCGTCAGGCTCGCGAAGATGCTGTTCGTCAGCGTGCGGCTCTTATCCCGCAGCTTCTCGATTTCCTCGGCGATGTTGAGCTCGGAGTCGTCGCCGAGGAACCGCAGTTCCTCGATCTTCGCTTCGAGTTCGGCGATCGGCTGCTCGAAATCCAGGAATTGCAGGGGCATGGCGGCAGTATAGGGTCAGTCCGGCCGCGGACCGTACATCAGGCGAACGCCATCGCGCCCGACCAGCACGCCCAACTCGTCCAGCAAGGCGCGCGTCGGTCGCACCGACCATTCCTCGCCGAGTGCGAACGTGGCGCGCGCTTCGCTCCCGACGTAATGCACCGCGACGTTGCACTGTCCGCCGCGGCAGGGCCGGAGCGTCTCCTCGAGCCGCTGCATGAGGCGAATGTCGCCATCCGCCGCCGGCATGCGGATCACGAGCCGGCGCGCCTCGCGCACGCGCACCTCGTCGATCGGCGTCAGCTTCTTCGCATTGATGCGCCAGTCCTCGACGAACTCGTCGAACCGCAACTGGCCTTCCACGATCAGGATCGCGTCGCGCGCGATCATCGCCCGGTGCTGCTGCCAGACGTCATCAAACGGGCTGACCTCAATGCGGCCGCTGCGGTCGTCGAGCAGGAGCGTCATGCGCGTGCCGCGGCGGCGGATCTCGAGTACGAGCCCCGCGACGGTCACGGTCTTGCCGCCGCCGTAACTGCGGGTGTCCGCGGTCGGCCGCGGACCACCGAGGTCCGCGATGCGCGCCGGGACTAGCTGCCTGAGTTCCGCTTCGTATTCGGTGATCGGATGACCGGTCAGAAACAGGCCGAGCGTGTCGCGCTCGCCCTGCAGGCGCACCGCGTCGCTCCATTCCGGCACGGCAGCGAGATCGATGGCCGACGGCGCCTGAATTTCGGACGAAGCGGCGAGCCCGCCGAACAGGTCGTCCTGGCCGGCGGCGACCGCGCGAGTGCGCTGCTCGCCGAGCTGCATCGCGGCCGGCAGCGCATTTGCGAGCGTGGCGCGGTTCCATCCGAAACCGTCAAAGCAGCCCGACTTGACCATCGCCTCCAGCGTACGGCGCCCGGCCACGCGCAGGTCGACGCGCCGGCACAGGTCCGCAAGATCGCGGAACGCGCCGCCCTGCTCCCGCTCCGCGACGATCGCCTCGACCGCCGCCTGTCCGACGCCCTTCACGGCGCCGAGGCCATAACGGATCGTGCCCGGACCCGCGACCGTGAACGCGTACATGGAATGATTGATGTCGGGCGGCAGCACCTCGAGGCCGATGCCCTCGCACTCGTCGATGAAGGACACCACCTTGTCGGTGTGCTCCATGTCGGAGGACAGCACGGCCGACATGAAGGCTTCCGGGTAATGGGCTTTCAGCCAGGCGGTCTGGTACGCGAGCATCGCGTAGGCGGCCGAATGCGACTTGTTGAAGCCGTAGCCCGCGAATTTGTTGAGGATGTCGAAAATCGCATCGGCCATCTTCGCGTCGATATTGTTCACGCGCTTCGCGCCCTCGACGAACTTCGCCCGCTCGGCGGCCATGGCTTTCTCGTCCTTTTTGCCCATCGCGCGCCGCAGCATGTCGGCGCCGCCGAGGGTGTAGCCGGCGATGATTTTCGCCGCTTCCATGACCTGCTCCTGGTAGACCATCACGCCATAGGTC
>JALYJS010000423.1 GCA_030799345.1 Pseudomonadota bacterium
CGTGATCGACCCTCTCGCGAGGACTGTGCCGTGATATTTTCCGGCCAGGTGGCGATCGTCAGCGGCGGACTCGGGGCCATCGGTGCAGCCACAGTTCGGGCAATGGCGCGACATGGCGCTGACGTGGCGTGGTGCGACATTCACCCTGCAGAGCGCGCGAGCAACCTGCTCAACGAGGTGCAGTCGGGCGGCAGGCGAGGCCTTTACACCCGGGTCGACATTTCCGATGCGGCGTCGGTGGCGGGCTGGCTGCTCGAAGTCGACCGGACGCTCGGCACGCCGACCCTTATCGTGCTCAACGCTGCGGTCGTGGATCTCACTGCCTGGCACGACTTGACGCCCGAATTGTGGCGACGGGTGCTGTCGGTGGATCTCGATGGAGCGTTCTACATCGCCAGCGCGTCGGCCAGGTCTATGGTGGAGAAGCGACTCACGGGTCGCGTGGTATTCCTGGGAAGCTGGGCCGCGGAGCACGTGCATCTCGCGATTCCCACGTATTGCGTGGCGAAAGCAGGGCTTCGCATGCTGTCCAAGTGCATGGCCGGCGCACTCGCGCCTCACGGGATCCTCGTCAATGAGATCAGCCCCGGATTCGTCGCGGCGGGTCTGGCGGACCAATTCCCGGAAACAGCAGGTGACCGACACGAAGAATCGCGCAAGCTGGTGCCCACCGGCCTGATGATCGCGCCGGACGAGGTCGCGGCCCAGATCGTGCAACTGTGCCATCCGGACAATCGACACATGACCGGCTCGACCCTACTGATGGACGGTGGGCTGAGCCTCTTCGGTACTTCAGCGTTGCGCACGGGCGAATGACCCAGCAAGGTCGGCGCCCGCGATGCTGATGCTAGGTTGAGCCACCGGCCTGGAATGAAACCGGAAACACTTTCGCACGCTCAGGGAAGGCGCCCTGGCGAAGGCGTGTCACGATCGCCTCGCCCGCATAGCGCCCCATCTGGTATGCCGGCGACATGATTGTGGTCAGGACGGGGCGCGTATATCGCCAGACGTCAAACCCGTTGAAGCCGGCGATCGAGATGTCCTTGGGCACCCGCATACCGGCCTCTTCACAACACGTCATTGCAGCCACGGCCATCGAATCGGTCGCGGCGACGATCGCGTCAGGGGGATTCGTCGCGAGTACGGACCTCATCCCCTGTACCGTGTCCTCGAATCCTTCGGACAATATGAGCCTTTCATCGAGCGAAATCCTGTAGCGGGCCCGCGCCAACCCGGCCCGCAAGCCGGCGTAACGCTGTTCGATCGCGCACCAATCGATGATCGGTCTCAGGAATAGCACCGACCGGATCCGGGTCCGGGCGAGATGAGAGCCGACCATTTCCCCGCCGGCGAAGTCGTCTTGCCGCACGATAACGACGTTTTTCGAGGGTGAGTCAAACTTCTCCTGCAACACCACCACCGGCTGGTCCAGGTTCTTCAGGCGTCCCAGGTGCTGCAGCCGCAGGGGCCGTGGCCCGCACAGTATCGCGCAGAGCGCATCATTGCCCGCCTTGCGGAGGATGGCGGCGTTCTCGAATCGTTCCGGAGTCACGCCCTGGACGTCGAGCGTGTAGTCCAGGGAACTGAGGAAGTTGCTGAGCCCGCTCACGAGCCGGGAAATGAAAGGGTCGCTGAGGTACGAAGGGTCATTGTCGGCGATCAGTATTCCCACTGAATGCGCCTGGGAAAGGCGCAAGCTTCGGGCGTTCAGGTTGGGGCGATACTTGAGCCTCGTGATGGCTTCCTCGACCTTTCGGCGAGTTTCCGGCCGCACGACGTTTGCCTGCCCGCTGACGACGTTGGACACGGTCATGACCGACACTTTGGCCGCGCGCGCAACGTCGCGCAGAGTCACGCGCTTGCTCGGCGGCGCCAGCTTGCGCCGCGATGGCTTCTGCTGACGGGCCGATTCGATAGGTTTGCCGGGTGTAGCTGCCATGTTCTCGACGACTGGCCGTCGAACCGATCAAAAAGGATAACACCTGGCGACGGCCGGCATCTAGACGCCCCCGGTTGCGAGCGAGGACATGACCATCATCGGCAATCCGAAGATCGTACTCCATTTCAGCACCGAGGATGACGATACGAATTTCATGGTGACGTTGAGAGACATCAATCCGCGAGGTGACACGCTGTATCTCACTCTGGGCGTCCTGCGCGCTTCGCTGCGCCAGATCGGTACCGCACGCACGTGGCCGGACGAGATCAACCCGTCTTATCGCGAAGTTGAAAAAGTGGAACCCGGAACGGTCCACGAAATGCGGTTCCCGCTGTTGACATTGGATCCTCGCGCGCTTCCCGTCCAGGCTCGTCCTGCACAAGCTGCCCGGGAGAGAGGCCGGCGCACCCGCGCCTTCGTGCGGCGTCTTGTGGAACCTGTCATACCGAAAAGCCGCGGCATTCGCCAACAACTGGCACGGCGGCCTCCCGCGATGAGGGTTCCACCGGCGGGGTGGCAGGATTGCCAATCCACCTCGGTGTGTTGTAACGTTACAGCGCCATTGACTCCCCTTTTGTACGGTTTCTTTCGTTGCAGACCGATGCAATGGAGAGCAAGTGGCCCTAGCGAGTCGATGAGCCGCGGACGCCAAGAATAATGGAACCAATACGCCTGAACGCCCAGGAGTCGTCGCCGGCAGCGGGGGACTGGGCGACGCTGTTCGAGCGCAATCTACGGTTCCTTCCAGGCGGCGTCAGTTCGATGAACCGGATCATTGAGCCGGCGCTCATGTTCACGCGCGGACAAGGTGCCCACATCTGGGACGTGCAGGGCCGCCGGTACGTCGACTATCACGCGGGGTTCGCTCCGCACTTCCTCGGGCACAACTTCGCCGCGACGAACCGGGCGGTGATCGCCGTCCTGCAATCCGGGGAGAGCTTGATCGGAGCGGGCTTATCTGCACTCGAAGGCGAGCTTGCCGAACTCGTCTGTGCGAATATCGCGGCAGCGGAAAAAGTGACCCTCCTCAACACGGGGAGCGAAGCGACCTCACTCGCGATTCGCCTGAGCCGCGCGATTACCAAACGGTCCGATTTCATCGTGATGCAAGGCGGCTACAACGGCAACCACGACGAACTCGCCTGCAACGTGTTCAACACGGTTGCGGAAATCGGGCCGCGCGTGTCGCCCGGGGAGTACCCCCTCAGGCCGGTCGGTGCCGGCACGATCCTCGAGTACAACCAGCATGTGCACGCGATTAACTTCAACGACCTCGAGTCGGTCCGCTACGCCTGTCAGCGTCATCCGATCGCCGCCCTGATTACGGAGCCAGTCCTCCAGAACATTGGGGTAGTCAAGCCTGAGCCCGGCTACCTCGAGGGACTGCGGGCGCTTGCGGACGAGTTCGGATTCATCCTCATTTTCGACGAGATCAAGACGGGCTTCCGCCACGCGCTAGGCGGATATAGCGAGATTAGCGGCGTGCTGCCCGACCTGGTCGCATACGGCAAAGCCGTCGCGAACGGATTTCCGCTCGCTATCCTCGGCGGCAAGCGCGAATGCATCGACTACATCGTGCACGAGGACGTGTCGCGCCGACCTTTCGTTGCGGGCACTTACAACGGCCACCCGGTCGGTGTCGCGGCCGGGATAGCGACGGTTCGGCATCTGATTGAGCATCGCGAAGCGATATATCCGCGGATCGAGAAGCTCGGCAGGCGGCTCGAAGCCGGACTCGCGGCCGCGTTCGAGAGGCGCGGCATCGAGGCGATAATTTCGCGTCAGGGATCAGCGCTGTCCTTCTACTTCATGCGCGATACGCCCCGTGACCTGCACGACATCATCGAGCATCACGACTTCGAACGTGACGTCCGGCTGCGGCGTTCGTTGGTCGAGCGGGGTGTCTTCTTCGTTCCGATCGCGACCAAGCAGTGTTCGATCTCTGCAGCCCATACCGAAGACGACATCGATTTCACGATCGAGCGGTTCGACGAGGCATTGAAGAGCCTCGCCTAGTGGATTGGCCGATCCGGAGAGGTTCGCGCCTAGTCGA
>JALYJS010000408.1 GCA_030799345.1 Pseudomonadota bacterium
GTCGAAGGCAGTCAGATCCATGGGTGCCTGTCCGGCCCGTTCCGGCACGCCGAGACCGCCACCGAGGTTAAGGGCGATGGCCTGCGGAAAATCCAGCGCGGCGGTGGCCAGGACGCGCGCCGATTGCAACCAGCCGTCGATCTCGAAACTGCCGCTGCCGCCATGCGCATGCAATCCGACCACGGTCGCGCCCGCCCTCGCCGCCGCGTCCTTCAGCTCCGGAAACTCCGCCGGAGGCACGCCGAACTTCGAGTGACGGCCTGCGGTCCGGACCTTGTCGTGATGCCCATGCGCGTGCCCGGTATCGAGCCGCAGCAGGATGTCGCGGCCCTCGAACAGCCTGCCCCAGGTCCGCAGCACATAGAGGTTGTCGATGGTGACCCGCAGCCCCCGTTCCAGTGCCCATTGATATTCGCTGGAAGGCGCAAAATTCGGCGTGAACAGCAGTTGTTCCGCGGCGATGCCCGGGACCGACTCCTGGACCTGCTCGATCTCGGCGCGCGACACGCATTCGAAGCCGAGCCCCGCCGCCGCAATGGTGCGCAGGATGGCCGGGTGTGGATTGGCCTTCAGCGCATAGAAGACGCGCGCCACCGATGGCATTGCGAGCAGCGCCTCGGCCTGCCTCGTGACGACCCCAAGGTCGTAAACGTAAGCACAATCGCGGTCATCCAGAGTGGCCAGCAACGCGTCGCGGCGGGTGCGCCACCAGGGGGGCGGCGGGCGTTGGGCCTGAATCAAGCTTCGTCGACGTCGTTGAATTCAGCGAGTTCGCGCTGGAGCCGCTTTTCGGCAAGCACGTCTTCGACTTTGCTCCAGGCCGATTGCTGGGTCGGACGGCGCGGCCCCTTCGGACGACGCTCGACGACGATCAGCTTGTCGAGGTCGCCATCCTGCTCGGGCGTTTCCCCCAGGAACTCGTCCTCGAGATCGAAGGACTCCTCATTGCGCTCTTTCATTCCCGGGAATTCCTAGAGAATTCAATGATATCCATGCAAAACCCGACAGCTGTCGGGCTGCGCAATATATACGAAAAGCGGGTTTAATCAACCGCTCGGCCTTGCGGGAGGCCCGGGAGCGGCCCGGACAGTACACCCTCAGCCGCGTTCACAGGCCTGCAGGCAGGCGCTGTATTTCTCGTCGCAGTTCTGGAGCTTGTCGGGATCGCCCTGCGAATCGGCCATGCACCGGTCCGATTCAACGTCGCATTGCTCGATGCATTGCTCGCTGGCCAACGGGCGGGCATCCGCTTCCGGGCGGATGTCGTCGGCAAGCGCGATTCCGGCGACCGCCAGCGCCGGCAAGCACAGACCGAGCCACGAGATCCTGGAGTTCATCATCTCGACTCCTCACATCCACGGGTATCTATACGACACGCCGGGGGCGTCCTGCAATCATGGGCTGTAGCTTCGGCGGCAGCCGCTGAATGGCGCCTGAACGGCCCCCGGGCCCCCGATTCAGTCCCGGGTCCCGCTTTCCGCGGCCGCGATCAGCACGCGCGCCATGGGACCCAGCGCAGCGAACCGCGAATCCCGGGTCTGCCCGTGGAAAAAGCGGTAATAGATCTGCTGCACGATGACGGCGAGCCGGAACAACCCGAACACACGGTAGAACCGGAACTCCGGCGCGTGCATCGAGCGCGCCGCCGCGTAGCGCCGCACGACCTCCGCGCGTGTGAGCGAGCCCGGCAGATGGGTCGGCAGCATGCGTGTTTGCTGCAGATCGGCCGGGTCGCCCGCTTCGACCCAGTACGCGAGGGAACAGCCGAGATCCATCCAGGGATCGCCCACTGTCGCCATTTCCCAGTCAAGGACGCCGATGAGCCGGCCGGGAGAAGCCGCGTCGAAGACGACATTGTCGAGCTTGTAGTCATTGTGGATGAGTGCGGCGGGATGGGTGTCGGGCGGCCTGTTGGCCGCGAGCCACCCGGTTACCGGGTCCGCGCTGGCACCGTCGCCGGTCAACGCGCGCACGTAGCGCCCGCTCCAGCCCTCGACCTGTCGCTCGACATATCCGTCGGGCCGGCCAAACTCCCCGAGCCCAATGGCGTGATGGTCGAGTCCGTGCAGACGAGCGAGCGTGTCGATGAGCGCGCACTGCTGGGTGCGCACGAGTGCCGGCGTTGGTTCAAGGCCGGCGGGATAATCCCGGCGGAGGATGATGCCGCGGATGCGCTCGACGACATAGAAAGGCGCGCCGATGACGGACTCGTCATTGCACAGCTGCAGCGGGCGGGGACTCTCGGCAAAGACGCCCTGCAAGGCGGAGAGCACACGAAACTCGCGGCCCATGTCATGGCCGGATTTCGGCCGCGTGCCCTGCGGCGGCCGGCGCAGCACGAACTCGCGGCTGCCCGACGCCAGCAGATAAGTCAGGTTCGAGAAGCCAGAAGGAAACTGCTGGACCGCAAGCGGCAAGACGAGCCCCGGCACCTGCGCCGCGAGATACTCGCCGAGGCGGCGGGCATCGAGGGACTCGCCGTCGCGGACCGGCGCCGCCTCGTCCAGCAGACTCATTCGCGCCGTTTACGGAGCAGGTGCTTCGCCACCGCGATCTGGTGCACTTCGTCCGGGCCGTCGTAAATGCGCGCCGCCCGCTCCTCGCGGTAGAACCAGGCGAGCAACGTATAGTCCGTCACTCCGAGTCCCCCATGCGCCTGCAATGCGCGGTCGACCACCCGTTGCAGCACGCCCGCGACATGAAACTTGATCATGGCAATGTCGTCGCGGGCGGCTTTCGGCCCGATCTGGCCGATGCGCCAGGCGGTGTGCAGCACGAGCAGTCGTGCGGCGCGGATATCGGCAGCGTTTACCGCAATCCATGCGCGCACGATGTCGCTGTCACCCAGCCGGCGATCGCCCGGTCCGATGACGCGCGTCGCGGCACGCTCGATCATCATGGCCTGCGCGCGCTCGCAGATGCCGAGCCAGCGCATGCAATGATGGATGCGGCCCGGACCAAGCCGCGACTGCGCCAGCCGGAAGCCTTCGCCACGCGGGCCCAGCAGCGCGTCGCTTTCGAGACGGCAGTTTGCGAGCTCGATCTCGCCATGGGAAAAGAGGTCGCCGCCCGTGTGGCCCATGACCGGCGTATTGCGCAACAGCCGGTAGCCGGGCGTATCCGTCGGCACGATGAACAGGCTCGCGCGGCCGTGCGGCGCCGCCGTCGGATCGGTGATCGCCATGACGATGCAGAAAGCCGCACCGTCGGCTCCGGTCGTGAACCATTTGCGCCCGTTAAGGACCCAGGCGTCTCCGCTTGGCTCCGCAGTCGTCTCGAGCAGCAGCGGGTTGGCACCGCTGTTGCCGGGTTCGGTCATGCCGAAACAGCTGCGCAGACTGCCGGCGACGAGCGGCTCGAGCCAGCGCTTCTTCTGTGCCGGCGAGGCGAACTCGTGCAGCAATTCGACATTGCCGGCATCGGGCGCATTGCAGCCGAAGACGTAGTGCGCGAACGGGCAACGTCCGAGCGCTTCCGAAATCAGGCCATGCGTCACCAGGTCGAGCCCAAGGCCGCCGTGCTCCCGCGGATAGATCGGTCCCCACAGTCCCTGCCGTCGCACATCGGCGCGCTTTTCCTGCAGGACCGGCAGCATCGCCTGGAATCCTTCTGCCAGGAACTCCGCCTCGAGCGGAATCAGTTCGCGGTCCACGTACTCGCGAAAGCGGTTGACCACGACTTGTTTGGCGGGCTCGAGCGTGAAATCCATGCAGCGTCCCCCGGCAGCTCAGCGATGCGTGATCATGCGCAGGAACGCCGGATGTTCCAGATGCGACACCGTGTTCAGGGACTCGATCGTGATCGTCTCGCCGTCCCACAGCAAGCAGCTGACACCCGTATTGTAGAAAGTCAGCTTCAGCCGGACTGCATCGCGGTTGCCGATGCCGAGTGCGGACTGCATCGCCGCCGCCAGGGATCCAGCGGACGCAAACAGGACCGCCGTTCGCCCTCGCCCGGTGGCTGCGAGCAGCGCAGCCAGAGCCGTCGCGCAGCGTTGCCGGAACGCGTCGTAGCGCTCGATGCCGGCGATCGATCCGTCGGTCCAGGCCATCAGCGCCCGCGTCAATCGTCGATGGAATTCGCGGGAATCCTGCGAGGCGGCGCGATTACCGCCCGGATCGTGCGCGTCGAGCAGCGCGCGATGGTCGTACTCCTCGAATCCGGCGAGTGCCCGGGGCTCGAGCACGATGCCGCCCGGATCGCCGAAACCACGGGCGAATGCCGCCGCCGAATCACGCTGCCGGCGCAGCGTGCCGGAGTAGAGGCAATCGATCTTCCGTTCGATCACGCGCCAATGGTGCGCCAGCTGTTCGCACTGCGTGATGCCGGTCGCGGTGAGCCGGTCGTAATCGTCCGTGCCGACCGGGGCCTGTCCGTGACGCACGAGATAAATGCGGCTCACAGTGTCCCCTAGGCCAGCCAGCCCCCGTCCGCAGTCAGGCAACTGCCGGTGGTATACGAAGCTGCATCGGAGACGAGATAAAGCACGGCACCCGCCAT
Source organism: Pseudomonadota bacterium (assembly GCA_030799345.1). Lineage (GTDB taxonomy): Bacteria > Pseudomonadota > Gammaproteobacteria > Steroidobacterales > Steroidobacteraceae > SCUD01. The sequence goes on from JALYJS010000408.1 coordinate 4,501, forward strand.
TTCTTCCGGTTGAGCGATGCGGCCCATCGGCACCAGCCGCTCCATCAGGGCGCGCCGCTTCTCGTCCTCGTGGATGGCGGCAGCGAATCGCGTCTCGACGAGACCAGGCACCAGCGCGTTAACGCGCACGCCCTGGCGCGCCCACTCGCGCGCCAGTGCCTGCGTCATGTTGACGATCGCCGCCTTGGTCATCGAATACACCGCCTGGCCGTCCATCGGCCGGAATGCATTCACCGACGCGACATTGACGATCGCACCCTTGCCCTGCGCGATCATCCGGCGTGCCGCCTCGAGCGATGCCCAGAAGTAACCGCGGATATTGACATCCACCGTCTTCTGGTAGGCCGAGAGCGACATGTCCAGCGACGGCCCGAAATAGGGATTGGTCGCGGCGTTGTTGACGAGTATGTCGAGCCGGCCATGACGGCGGTCGATCTCCTGCATCGCCTGCGTGATCTGATCGGGCTCGCCCATGTGGCAGGCGAGCGCCGTGGCCTTGCCGCCTGCGGCGCGGATTTCCGCAGCGACGGCTTCGCAGCCATCCAGCTTGCGGCTGGCAACGACGACGATCGCGCCATGCCGGGCCAATTCGTGCGCGATCGCACGGCCGATGCCACGGCTCGCGCCGGAAATGAAGGCGATGCGGCCGCCCAGATCGAAACTGCTGTCCGCCAATTGCCGCTCCAGCAACCGTCCCGCATCCTAGCATTCCGGCCGCGGGCCGACGCCCGCTACAATCGCCCATGCTCATCCCGCGCCGCGACCTTGAATTCCAGCTTTTCGAGGTCCTCGATGCGGAAGCGCTCTGCCGGCTGCCGCGTTACGCCGATCACGATCGTGCCGTGTTCGACGGCGTGCTGGATGCCGCCTACCGGATCGCTGCGCAATGCTTCGCCCCGTTCGCCGCCGCCTCCGATGTCGCCGAGCCGCACATCGTGGACGGGCACGCCTGGACGATTCCGGAGACCCGGGTGGCGCTAACGGCTTACAACGATGCCTCTTTCACTGCGGCCACTTTCGACGCGGCGGACGGCGGACTGCAACTGCCGCTGCTGATTGCCAAGGCCTGCACCGCCGTTTTCTCCAGTGCAAACGTCGCATTCCATTCCTACGCGGCACTGACTGCGGGGGCCGCACAGCTGCTGGCGAGCTTCGGGGACGAACCGCTGCGTCGACGCTTCGTGCGGCCGATGATCGCCGGGCGATTCACCGGCACGATGTGCCTGTCCGAACCGCACGCCGGTTCGTCGCTCACCGACATCCGCTGCCAGGCACTGCGGCAGCCCGACGGAAGTTACCTGCTGTCCGGAAGCAAGATGTGGATTTCAGGCGGCGATCACGACCTCACCGAAACGATAGTCCACCTGGTACTCGCCAAGGTGCCGGGCGGACCGCCTGGCGTGCGAGGCATTTCGCTGTTCGCGGTGCCGCGCGACCGGATCGATGACGATGGCCGGATTGCCGGCCCCAACGACGTCCGGCTCGCCGGCCTGAACCACAAGATGGGCTGGCGTGGCACGACCAATGCCGTGCTGTCGTTCGGCGAGCAGGGTCGATGCCGCGCCGAACTCATCGGCGAGGAACACCGCGGCCTCGGCTACATGTTCCAGATGATGAACTCGGCCCGCATTGGTGTCGGCATGAATGCCGTGGCGCTGGGTTACGCCGCGTACCAGGACGCGCTGGCCTATGCCCGCGAGCGTCCGCAGGGCCGGCCGCTTTCCGCGAAAGACCCCTCCTCGCCCCCGGTGCCTATCCTGCGCCACGGCGATGTGCGCCGCATGCTGCTCGCACAGAAGGCCTGGGTGGAAGGCGGCCTCGCGCTCGTGCTGTATTGCTCGAAGCTCACCGACCTCGAGCGTTGTGCGACCGATGACGGTGAGAGAGCGCGCATCAATGAGCTGCTGGAACTGCTGACGCCGATCGCGAAGTCCTGGCCGTCCGAGTATTGCCTCGAGGCGAACAAGCTCGCCATACAGGTCCACGGCGGCTATGGGTACACCCGCGACTATCCGGTGGAGCGCCTGTACCGCGACAACCGGCTCAACCACATCCACGAAGGCACGCACGGCATCCATGGCCTGGATCTCCTCGGTCGCAAGGTGCCGATGCACGGCGGCGCCGCGCTCAAGGAACTGTTCGGGCGCATGCGGGCTTCCATCGCCGCGGCTCAGGAGCGGTCGGAGCTTGCCGGCGAAGCGGCGGCCCTCGCCGCCGCCATCGACGACATCGCAGCAACCACGCGGGTGCTGGTCGCGGCGATGGGCGAGGATCCTGAACGTGCGCTCGCGAACGCGACGCTTTACCTCGACAGCCTGGGGCACGCGGTCGTCGCCTGGCGGTGGCTCGATCAGGCGATTACGGCGCTGGCCGCGTCGGGCGCAACCGGAACGGAGGAGCGCGATTTCTATGCCGGCAAGCTGGCTGCCTGCCGGTATTTCTATCGCTACGAACTGCCCCGCATCGCGCCCGCGCTTGCCCTGCTGCGCGCGCTGGACGACAC
>JALYJS010000437.1 GCA_030799345.1 Pseudomonadota bacterium
ATGTATCAGCTTCGAGGAAGCGGATGAGGTGTGGCGCGCCAGACTGTCCTGCTCGACCAGCAGAACGCGCAGGCCGCGGCCCGCGGCATCTCGCGCGATGCCTGCGCCGTGGATCCCGCCGCCGATGATGAGCAGGTCGTAAGACAACGGCTAGATTCCGCGGCGTCGCTCGAATCGGGCGAGCAGGCCGGTCGCGATCGTCGTCAGGAACACGACGCCGACCAGCAGCAGGAAAACCGAATCCAGGCCCTGCGTATGTTTCAGCCAGCCGATCACGGGCTCCTGCAGTATCGGCCCGATCGAACCGAAGCCATTGATGACGCCTGCGGCGAGCACGGCCTGGCGCCGGCTTCCGATATCCATGGCGCAGGCGCCCGAGAGCAGCGAATCCGGGCCCATCGCCATGAATCCGATCAGGCCGAGCAGCGCGATGAACAGTACCGGCGAGGAGAGTCCGACGAGCCACATCGCCGCGGTGAATACGAGACAACCGCAGGTCATCCAGAAGATCACGGGCGTTCGCCGCGAGCCGGCGATCCGGTCCGACCAGATGCCGGCGGTGAGCACGCCGAGGAATCCGATCCAGTCGAAGGCAGTCGACCAGTACGCGGCGTGCGACGTCGTCATCCCGAAGTGCTCGCCGAGGATCAGCGCCGACCAGCTGTCGAGCGCGTAGCGCAGGAACTTGAAGCCGAAGTAGATCAGGCCCATCGCGACGATCGAGGCGACGAATCCTTTCGGCAGCATCGCCTCGGGGGCATCGCCCGCCTGGCGCGGACCGGGAGCGGCGATGTCGGGTTCCGCATCGTCCGCGAGCGACAGGCCGACGGACTGCGGCCGCTCGCGCGCGCGCAGCACGAAGTACACGGTGAAGGCGAGCAGCAGGATGCTCGAGCCGAAGAACGACCAGGCAAGGCCGAGCCAGCCGAGCAGGAATCCCGCCAGGCCCTTGCCGAATATCGAGCCGAACTGGTAGCAGGTCCCCCAGACCCCGAACAACGTGCCGCGCTCGGAGCGGCGTGTCCAGTTCGCGAACAGCGCGACGTTATGCGGCCAGCCGGTCGCCTGGGCGAGGCCGTGGATGCCCATGGTCACGCACATCCACAGGAACACGCTCGCGACATTCGAATCGACGAGCCATCCCAGCACGATGTTGCATGCAGCCGCGATGCACATGCCCCAGGCGAGCACGCGCCGGCTCTCCATGTGCCGGCCGAGCCATGCCGCGAGGAACTGGCCCAGCATGTAAGTGACGAGATAGATGGTCCAGGGCCAGGCGATCTCGATGTCGTCGAGTCCGAACTGTTCCTTCAGCGGATGTTTGACGACCGCGTAGACCTTGCGGGTGAGATAGAAACCGGCGTAGGAGAGCCAGGTCGCGGTGAAGAGCTGCGCGCGATAACGCCGCAACAGTGCGGCGTTGTCCGTATTCACGGGAACGACCTGCCGGCGAGATCGAGCTGCCCGTTTGCGAGTTCCGACCAGAACCGCGGCGGCAGGGCGCGGTAATCCACGCAACGCGCGGTCGCGAGCGCCGCATTGGCGTCGATATCGGAGGCGCAGCAGGTTACGAACACGGAGCGCATGCCGGCCGACCGAGCGGCCAGCAGCCCCGCTTCGCTGTCCTCGAAGACGAGCGCCTCGGCCGGGTCGACGTCGAGCGCGCGCGCTGCCAGCAGGAATCCTTCCGGGTCGGGCTTGCCGTTCTGCACGGCGTCGCCGCCGATTCGCGCGCGCCGATCGATGCAGTCCGAAACGCCGAGCCGGTCGAGGAATGAATCGATCACGACGCGGGGGCTGGAGGACACGACGGCGAGTTTCAATCCCGAGGCCGCGGCGCTGCGCAGGGCTTCCGGTGAACCGGGAATCGGAGTTACGTCTGCGGCGAGTTCGATCCACAGGGTCAGCAACTCGTCGGCTAGCTCTCCGGCGCTGCGATCAATGGATGTCCGCGCACGGATGGTGTCGGCCACATGGGCCCAGGTACGCCCCCGGGTTTCCGGGGGTGGCAGCGTGAAGTCAGGGATGCCGTGCCGCGCCGTCACCACGCTGATTGCGCGATCCGTGTGGATCTCGCTGTCGACCAATGTGCCATCGAGGTCGAACAGCACCGCGCGCACTCGCTTAGGGTCATTCACCGGGATCCCGCGAGGCTTGCGAGCTCGATTGCCCAGGACATCCGGGTCTTGCCCTTCGCATCGACGATGGCGAGCGCGAGGCGCGTCGCCGATCCCTGCCAGTCGATGTCGATGAAACCGAAATTGGCTTCTGGCAGCACCTCGCTCACGCGATTGGCATTGGGGGTCGGGATGGTCCATTCCTCAGTGAGACCGCTGGAGGTCAGGTCCCACAGCGTATAGGGCACATTGACGTCGAGCTTTGACATCTCTGCGTAATGGATGTCGCCGCTCAGGAACACGACGCCATTCGCTTTCGTGCGCCGGATGACGTCGATCAGGCGCTCGCGGTCGCGCGCGAAGCCGGCCCAGGACTCCCAGCCGGTGAAATCGGCCAGCACCTGCAGGCTGGAGCCGAACAGCCGAAGGTCCGCGGGCACTGCGAGCTGCCGCTCGAGCCATTGCCATTGCCGTTCACCGAGCATCGTGGCTTTCGGGTCGGGGTTCCGCGCATAGGGTCCCGGCACTTCCTGTCCTGCGGCCTGGCTGGCGCTGGCCCAGGTTTCGTAATCGGCGCCGCCGAGTTCCAGCGGGATGAGCGGCATGCGGTTGTAGCGCAGGTCCGGCAGGATCACCTGCACCCGCTTACCCGGCGGGCCGAAGAGATAAGACGCATAGACGCCATCGCGGTCGCGGCGCGGCGATCCAGCTGGCTCGTTCCAGAAATCGAGGAAGATCCGGCGCGACTCGTCCTTCATCGGATACTCGGCGCCGGCGTCGTCCTCGCCAAAATCGTGATCGTCCCAGATGGCCAGCACCGGCGTTTCCGCGCGCAACCGCGCGAAGCCGGGCTGTGCCGCGAGTTCGGCGTACTTCGCGGTGAGCACGGCCATGTCGCGCGTGTCCGCGTAGATGTTGTCGCCGAGGAATATGAACAGGTCCGGCTGCCGCTCCTGGATCGCGTCCCAGATCGGCTGCGGCTTCGCTGCTTCGGCACAGGAGCCGAAGGCGATGCGTGTGAGCGTGCGCCCGAGCGCCGGATGCGGATCCGACCCGGCAGCGGTGGTCGTGGAATGGGCCAACGCACGGCCCGGCGCGCCGCCCATTGCAGCGACGCCCGCCAGTGCCAGTGACCGGAGGAGCAAGGCGCGTCGTGCGGGATCGGCAGGGTATCGGCTCATGGGGTTCCATCGGTCCGTGCAAGACTTCTGGGCAGCGGTCGCAGATAGCCCGTCACCAGCGCGATGCCGAGCAGGATCACGATCATGCCGATGATCTGAATCCAGGCAAGCGTTTCGCCGAGTGCGAGCCATCCGATCAGTGCCGCCACGGCCGGGCAGACAAAACCGTACGAGCCGACGACGACCGGGGTCGTGTGAATCGTCAGCCAGGCGTAGGCGGAATAGGCCAGGCAGGAGCTCATCAGCGTCAGCCACAGGAAAGCAGTGAGCGCGCGCGGTGTCCAGTCCAGAGAGAACGACTCACCGGCAACGAGAGAGGCCACCAGCAACCCAAGACCGCCCGCCAGCATCTGCAGCGCGACAAACATCAGCGGCGGATTCAATGCATCCGAGTTGCGATGGTAGATCGTGCCGAGCGACCAGCTCAGGCAGCCCAGCAGGATCAGGAGTTGCCAGCCGAAGCCGGCGAGCTGAAATCCGCCTTTCGGGGAGAGCACCAGCAGCACGCCGGCAAGCCCGACGAGCAGGCCGATCTGTGCGGTCACGGAGAGCTGTTTGCGTCGCGGCCCGAGTGCGCCGAGCCAGGCGATCCACAGGGCCGGTGTCGCATTCAGCAGGGCCGCCGTATTGGACTGCACATACTGCATCGCGATCACGTGGCAGGCGTTGCTGATCATTACCGCGAGGACAGCCATCGCGAGCACATGCCGCAATTCAGCGCCTGCCAGGATCGGCGGTCCGCTGCGCCACCAGGTGAAGGCCATGAGCAGCATACCTGCGGTTGAAAAACGCAGTCCGGCCATGACGAGCGGCGGCTCGTCCGTGACCATGATCTTGGTAGCGACGAAGCTCGATCCCCAGACCAGGTAGGTGATCGAAAGCGCGATCGCAACCCGGGTCCGGTGTGCCAGCGGCTCGCTCATTCACCGCAAGCGTAGCCTATCCAAAGGGGTCGCATCCCCTTGCGCACTGGCCCAGGCCCGGGT
>JALYJS010000456.1 GCA_030799345.1 Pseudomonadota bacterium
GTGTCGCCGTCTCGACTGACCGAGGCCTGATCGTGCCGGTGCTCCGCGATGCAGACCGCAAGAGCTTCGCGGAGATCGAGAAAGCCGTGACCGGATTTGCCGAACGGGCCCGGAACGGCACGATCACGATCGATGAGCTGACCGGGGGAACGTTTTCGATAACCAATGGCGGCGTGTTCGGCTCGCTATTGTCGACGCCGATCGTCAATGCGCCGCAGAGCGCGATCCTTGGCATGCACCGGATCCAGCAGCGTCCGGTCGCTGTGGGTGATCAGGTTGTGATACGCCCGATGATGTACGTCGCGATGACGTACGATCACCGGATCATCGACGGCCGGGAGGCCGTGCAATTCCTGGTTGCGGTCAAGGAGGCGCTCGAGGATCCGGCGCGCCTTCTGCTGCAGGTCTGATCGAGCGAGGCAACATGAGCGACAGTTTCGACGTCATCGTCATCGGCGGCGGTCCCGCCGGGTACCCCGCCGCCATTCGCTCCGGCCAGAACAAGCTGTCGGTTGCCTGCATCGATGAATGGAAGAATCGCGATGGCAGCACCGCTTTTGGCGGCACCTGCCTGAATGCCGGCTGCATCCCGTCGAAAGCGCTGCTCGAATCGACGGAGCTGTATCACCGCGCGCAGCACGAATTTGCCGCGCATGGCGTCGGCATCGATGGTCTGCGCTTCGACGTCGCCGCGATGCAGAAACGCAAGGCGGGGATAGTCAAGCAGAGTACCCAAGGCATCCTGCAGCTCTTCAAGGGCGCGGGTGTCACGCCGCTCACCGGCCATGGGCGGCTGCTCGCCGGCCGGAGGGTCGAATTCACCGCGCATGACGGTACGAAACGGGCGCTGCAGGCGAAGCACGTGGTGCTCGCTACCGGCTCCGAGCCGATGCCCTTACGTGGCGTGGCGTTCGACGGCGAGCGGATCGTGGATTCCTGGGGGGCGCTCGAGTTTGCCGATGTACCGAAACGACTGTGCGTGATCGGGGCGGGCGTCATCGGCCTCGAGCTTGGCAGCGTCTGGCGCCGACTGGGTGCCGAAACGGTCGTACTCGAGGCGCTCGAGCAGTTCCTGCCGATGGCTGATGCCCAGCTATCGAAAGAAGCGGCGCGCCATTTCAAAAAGCAGGGCCTCGACATCCGTCTCGGTGCGAAAGTCGGTAGCGCGGCCGTGAAGAGTGATGGGGTGCATGTCGCCTACACGGACGCGAAGGGCGAGCAGACGCTGATCGTTGACCGACTCATCGTCGCGATCGGGCGCCGACCGTTCACAAAAGATCTGCTGGGCGAGGGGTCTGGGGTCGCACTCGACGAGCGCGGCTTCGTCGTCGTGGATGAGCATTGCCGGACCGGCGCGGCCGATATCTGGGCGGTGGGCGATTGCGTGCGCGGTCCGATGCTTGCGCACAAAGGCAAGGAAGAGGGCATCGCGGTCGCGGATCGCATCGCGGGCCTGTATGGCGAGGTCAATTACAAGGTCATTCCGTCCGTGATCTACACCGCACCGGAAATCGCCTGGGTCGGCCAGACCGAGGAGCAAGCCAAGGCAGCCGGCCGCAAATTCAAAGTAGGAAGTTTTCCGTTCGCCGCCAGCGGACGGGCCCGGGCGATGGAAGCCGGCGCCGGTTTCTGCAAGCTGGTGGCCGATGCCGGCAGCGACGAGATCCTGGGCATCCACATCATCGGACCGATGGCCGGGGAATTGATCGCGGAAGCGGTGCTCGCGATGGAATATTCCGCCAGCAGCGAAGACCTGCAGCGGACGATTCATGCGCACCCGACGCTTTCCGAGGCCTTGCACGAAGCCGCGCTCGCCGCCGACAAACGCGCCATCGACATCCCGAACCGCTAAAAGGGGATGCGACCCCTCTAGAGGCGGCGGCGGGCGCTGATGACGCCGGGTAAGGCAGCGAGCCGTGCCAGCAGGCGCGTCAGCTCCTCGAGGCCCACCACTTCGATGCGAAGTGACAGATCGGCGCTGCCCTGCGCCGTGTCGCCACGCGACGCGAGCCGTTCGATATTGATCTTTTCCTCGGCCACCAGCGTCGTCACGTCGCGCAGCAGGCCACGTCGGTCCATTGCACGCAGCACGATCTCGACCGGAAATCGCCGCGAGCCGGACTTGCCCCAGTCGACCGGCAGCAGGCGCTCAGGTGCGCGCGCGGCGAGGCGAGCGAGGTTGCGGCAGTTGCTGCGATGCAGCGTCACGCCCCGTCCGACCGTCACGTAGCCCGTGATCGCCTCCGGCGGCACCGGGTTGCAGCATCGCGCGTGGGTCGAGAGCAGGTCGCCGATACCCTCGACCTGCACGGCCGCGCCGCCTTGACCTCGCCGCGGTCCAATCCGGGGCAATTCGGCGGCCGGATGAGCCCCTCCGTGACTGCGTAAGCGACGCTGGATCGCTCCCGAGACCTGCGCGACGGTCAGGTCGCCGGAGCCCAGCGCGAGGTAGAGCGCATCGGCGCTGGTCAGACCGAATTCGCCGATGAGTTCCGATACTATCGACTGACCTGCGCCGAGGCGCGCGATTTCGCGCTCGAAGATCTCGCGGCCCTCCTGCCGGTTCTGGCCGATGTCACGCTTCTTGAACCAGGCCCGCACCTTGGCGCGGCTTCGCGATGACGCGAGGAATCCTCCCTGTTCGATCAGCCAGTCGCGACTGGGCCGCGGCTCCTTGCCACCGATGATCTCGATGATTTCTCCATTCGCAAGGCGATGATCGAGCGGAACGATGCGTCCGTTGACCCGGGCGCCACGGCAGCGATGCCCGAGATCCGTGTGCACGTGATACGCAAAATCGATCGGCGTCGAACCTGCCGGCAGGTCGATGACTTCGCCCTTCGGCGTCAGCACATAGACGCGGTCGTCGAACAGGTCGGCACGCACGCGGCTCAGGAAATCGCTGTCGCTCTCCGTATCGGCGGCCGGCGCCAGCAATTCGCGCAGCCATTCGATCTTGCGGTCGTACGCGGCATCGCGTGCCGCGCCTTCCTTGTAACGCCAGTGCGCCGCGACGCCAAGCTCGGCGTGCTCGTCCATCTCGCGCGTACGGATCTGGATCTCGAGCGGCACCGCGGACGGGCCGATCACGGCCGTATGCAGCGAGCGGTATAGATTGTCCTTGGGCGTCGCGATGTAATCGTCGAACTCGCCCGGGATGTAGTGCCAGAGCCCGTGGACGATGCCGAGCGCCGCATAGCAGTCGGCGATGGAGCCCGCGATGATGCGCACCGCGCGCACATCGAATACCTGCTCGAAGGCGAGTCCCTTGCGATTCATCTTCCGCCAGATGCTGTAGATGTGCTTCGGTCGTCCGACCACATCCGCGACGACGCCGGCTTGCCCGAGTTCCTCCTGGATGGTCACAATCACGGTCGCGATCTGGTTTTCACGTTCCACGCGCGATTCATTAAGCCAGCCGGCGATGCGCCGGTACTCGGTGGGTTCCAGGTGGCGGAACGCCAGATCCTCGAGTTCCCACTTGAGCTGCCAGATGCCGAGCCGGTTCGCGAGCGGCGCATAGACTTCGCGCGTTTCCCAGGCGAGGCGCATGCGCTCGCCCTCATCCAGTTCGCGCGCGCGCCGCATGCGCCGCAGCTGGTCGGCCAGTCTCACCAGGACCAGCCGCGGATCGGTAACGACCGCAAGCAACATGCGTCGGAGCGCATCCGCCTGCCCGGCGGAGAGCGCTCGATCAGGCGACCACTGTCCGCCCGTTCGGAACTCGCCGAGCCGGGCAAGCTGCTGCGCGAACTCCACGGCAGGGCTGCCATACGCCGCAATAGCGGGCGCCTCCGCAAGCAGCCCGTTCGCGAGCAGCGGCTGCAGCAATGCGCCCG
>JALYJS010000431.1 GCA_030799345.1 Pseudomonadota bacterium
ATGTCGAACGAGATGTACCTCGAGGCGATCGAGAAGTACGGCGACGAGTTCGACGCGCGCATGGGCGCCGAGGCGATCCTCGAGCTCTTGAAGTCGATCGACCTCGCGACCGAGACCGCCAAGGTCCGCACCGAGATCGACGGCACGACTTCCGAGACCAAGATCAAGCGCCTGACCAAGCGCCTGAAGCTGCTCGAGTCGTTCGTCGAGTCCGGCAACAACCCGCAGTGGATGGTGTTGACCATGCTGCCGGTGCTGCCGCCCGACCTGCGCCCGCTGGTGCCGCTGGACGGCGGCCGCTTCGCGACGTCGGACCTGAACGACCTGTACCGCCGCGTCATCAACCGCAACAACCGCCTGCGCCGGCTGCTCGAGCTGAATGCGCCGGACATCATCGTGCGCAACGAAAAGCGCATGCTGCAGGAGTCGGTCGACGCGTTGCTCGACAACGGCCGCCGCGGCCGCGCGATCACCGGGACCAACAAGCGCCCGTTGAAGTCGCTCGCCGACATGATCAAGGGCAAGCAGGGCCGGTTCCGCCAGAACCTGCTCGGCAAGCGCGTGGACTATTCGGGCCGCTCGGTCATTGTGGTCGGACCGACGCTGCGCCTGCACCAGTGCGGCCTGCCGAAGAAGATGGCGCTGGAACTCTTCAAGCCGTTCATCTTCCACAAGCTGCAGCTGCGTGGACTCGCGACGACCATCAAGGCGGCCAAGCGCCTGGTCGAGCGCGAAGGCCCGGAAGTCTGGGACATCCTCGAGGAAGTGATCCGCGAGCATCCGGTGCTGCTGAACCGCGCGCCGACCCTGCATCGCCTCGGTATCCAGGCGTTCGAGCCGGTGCTGATCGAGGGCAAGGCGATCCAGCTCCATCCGCTCGTCTGCACGGCGTTCAACGCCGACTTCGACGGCGACCAGATGGCGGTGCACGTGCCGCTGTCGCTGGAAGCCCAGCTCGAGGCGCGCGCGCTGATGCTGTCGTCCAACAACATCCTGTCGCCGGCCAACGGCGACCCGATCATCGTGCCGTCGCAGGACGTCGTGCTCGGCCTCTATTACCTGACGCGCGAGCGCGCCGGTGCCCGGGGCGAGGGCATGATCTTCGCGGACGTGAAGGAAGTGCATCGCGCGCATGAGACGCGCATGGCGGAACTGCACGCCTCGGTGCGTGTGCGCATCGTCGAGTGGCTCAAGGACGATCTTGGCGTAATGAAGGAACGCCGCCGCCTGGTCAAGACGACGGTCGGCAGGGCGCTCCTCTCGGAGCTGCTGCCCCGCGGGCTGTCATTCGACCTGGTCAACCAGGACATGACCAAGAAGCGCGTGCAGGCGACGATCAATTCCTGTTACCGCGCGCTCGGCCTGAAGGAGACCGTGATCTTCGCCGACCGTCTGATGTACACGGGCTTCTCCTACGCGACGCGCTCCGCGATCTCGATCGGTGTTGATGACATGGCGGTGCCGCCGCAGAAGGCGAAGATCCTGGTGTCTGCCGAACGCGAAGTGAAGGAGATCCAGGACCAGTACGAGTCCGGCCTGGTGACGAACGGCGAACGCTACAACAAGGTCGTCGACATCTGGTCGCGCACCAACGACCAGATCGGCAAGGCGATGATGGACCAGCTGCGCTTCGAGGAAGGTACCGACCGCAAGGGCAAGAAGGTGCAGCAGGGTTCCTTCAACTCCATCTTCATGATGGCCGACTCCGGAGCGCGCGGCTCCGCGGCGCAGATCCGCCAGTTGGCCGGCATGCGCGGCCTGATGGCGAAGCCGGACGGTTCGATCATCGAGACGCCGATCACGGCGAATTTCCGTGAAGGCCTGAACGTGCTGCAGTACTTCATCTCGACCCACGGCGCCCGCAAGGGCCTCGCGGACACCGCGTTGAAGACCGCGAACTCGGGCTACCTGACGCGCCGTCTCGTGGACGTCGCCCAGGACCTGGTCGTCACGCTGACCGACTGCGGCACCGTGCGCGGCCTCGAAGTGACGCCGATCGTCGAAGGCGGCGACGTGGTCGAAGGCCTCGGCGAGCGCGTGCTCGGCCGCGTGACCGCGACCGACGTGCCGAAGCCGGGCTCCGACGAGGTGCTGGTGCCGGCCTCGACGCTGATCGACGAGCAGTGGGTCCAGGAACTCGAGAGCAACGGCGTGGATCAGATCAAGGTCCGTTCGCCGATAACCTGCGAAGTCCGCTATGGCGTCTGCGCCATGTGCTATGGCCGCGACCTGGCGCGCGGGCGGCTCATCTCGATCGGCGAGGCGGTAGGCGTGATCGCCGCGCAGTCGATCGGCGAGCCGGGCACGCAGCTGACGATGCGGACCTTCCACATCGGCGGTGCGGCCTCCCGAGCGGCCGCCATCTCGCTCGTCGAGATCAAGGGCAAGGGCGTGCTGCGCTTCCACAACGTGAAGTCCGTGCGGCACGAGAAGGGCCACCTCGTCACGACCTCGCGCTCCGGAGAGATCGGCGTGATCGACGAGTTCGGCCGCGAGCGCGAGCGCTACAAGATCCCCTACGGCGCGACCATCGTCGCCGACGAGGGCGGTGCCGTGCAGCCGGGCCAGATCGTCGCGAACTGGGACCCGCACACCCACCCGGTCGTCACCGAAGTCGCGGGCTTCATCCGCTTCAACGACTTCGTCGACGGCGTGACGGTGCAGTCGCAGGTGGACGAAGTCACGGGCCTTTCCTCGGTCGAGGTGCTCGACCCGAAGCAGCGCGCGGCGGCTGGCCGCGACCTGCGACCGGTCTTGAAACTCGTCAACGCGAAGGGAAAAGAGGCCACTTTCGCCAACACTGACATTCCGGCGGTTTATACATTGCCGGCCGGAGCGCT
>JALYJS010000497.1 GCA_030799345.1 Pseudomonadota bacterium
GTCGAACGAGTTATCAAGTGCGGCGCGGAGTCCCGTCGCGCCATCCGGTGTAGCGCGAACGCTATGGCCGGCCCGCTCGAGCAGGTACTTCAGGAGCTCGAGACTCGCTGGATCGTCCTCGATGACCAGGATGCGTCCCGCCACTATTCATGCCTCCAGCATCACCAGGGTGAATGTCGTGCCGTGGCCAAGCCTGCTTTCGCAAAGTATGCGCCCCTCCATCTGCATTGCCAGCTTCTGGCTGAGGTGGAGTCCAAGGCCGGTGCCGGCCTTAATGATCCGAGCGCCGACGCCGAACCGGGTAAAAGGCTCGAAAGCCCGGGCGACGTCCTCGTGACGCATGCCGGGCCCCGTATCCTCGATCCGGATTTCGACCTGTTTCGGGACGGAACCGATCTGTCGTGCCAGCGTCAGGCGGACGCTGCCGTAATCGGTGAACTTGATGGCATTGTCGGTCAGATTGATCAGGACCTGGCTAAGGGCACGACGATCCGCTTTGAGATACACGGGGTCCTGCGGCATTGTCACGGTGAACTGGAGCTTTTTCTGCTGCGCCTGCGTCATCAGCGTCTCGCTGACCTCGCGCAGCAGGGCCGAACTGTCGACCGGCTTGAGTTCGAGTTCGAGCCGGTCGGCTTCGATCTTCGCTAGATCCAGCAGGTCGTTGATCAGCGAGAGCAGGTGACGGGCGCTGGTCTGGACCGTGCGCAGCTGTTTTTCCTGTCCTTCGTTGATCGGGCCCGGCATTCGCATCAGAAGCGTGCCGGTGAACCCTATGATCGAATTAAGCGGCGTGCGCAGCTCATGGCTCATGCTGGCGAGGAACTGTGTCTTGGCAAGATTGGCCTTCTCGAGCGCCACGTTCTTGTCGCGCAATTCTTGCTCAATCAGTTTGCGCTGGGATATGTCGCGGATAGCGCTCGAGACCAGCATGCCATCCTCGGTCATCAGCGGGCTCAGGCTGATTTCGACCGCAAACTCGCTGCCATCCTTGCGCTGCCCGTGGAGCTCCAGTTCCGCGCCCATCGGCCGCACGCGCGGGTCGTGAAAGAAACCGTTGCGATGTTCCGGATGTCGGTCACGATACCGTTGCGGAAGAAGCAGCTCGATGGGTTGACCGAGCATTTCAATCCGCTTAAAACCGAAAAGCGTTTCCGTCTGTGAATTAACCAGCACGATGCGTCCGTCGCTATTGACGATGACGATGGCGTCGGGCGCCGATTCGAGGAGACCCCGGAATTTTTCCTGCGCCTGCTTACGCACGCTGATATCGCGGATAGCACTCATCGCGAGTGTCGTATCTTCGACCTGCAGCGGGCTCAGCCCGATCTCGACCGGAAACTCCGAACCGTCCTTGCGCAAGCCATAGAGTTCGAGGCCGATGCCCATGGAGCGCGGGCGCGGTTGGGAAAAATAACCGACCCGGTGAGCGAGGTGCGTCCCGCGGAAGCGCTCCGGCAGCAATACCTCGATCGGCTCGCCCTTCAGTTCTTCCGGGGCATAGCCGAATAGTCGCTGCGAGTGCTCATTGACGTAAACAATGTGGCCGGCGGGATTAACAATGACGATGGCATCCGGTACGCTTTCCAGCAGGTCGCGGAATTTCGATTCGATTCGCTGCGCGTCACGGAGCACGCGCAGCTGGGTCACATCTTTTTTGGTTGATAGTATGAGCGGATCGCCGCCATCGGGATTCGGGATGGTCTTACTGGTAATGCAGACGTACAGGCGGGAACCGTTCTTGCGCTGGCGCAGGGATTCGAATGTAACCTTGCCTTCGGAACCGGCAACCGCCAGGCGATCGGTCTCTTCATCGCGTAGGTCAACCGGAACAATCAGATCGAAGTGGGTGCGTCCGATCGCCTCGGCCGGTGTAAATCCAAACAATACTTCCGCGCCTGCATCCCAATGCAGAATCTCGCCGCGCGCGGTCAGCACGACTACCGCGTCTGGCGATTCGCTTTGCGCGAGCGCCTCGTATTTCCCTGTGGGCGTAAAGTCTTTCCCTGTTGGCGTAAAGTCGTCCCACGCCGCGTCCCGCTTCAGCTTAGTCCCTTGTCTTCCCCAGTAATACACTGGGGGGCATGGGTCCAGCTGCCTAACGACAGGTGAACGTAGAAGTACATGATAAACAAGGCGAAAAATGCCATTTATCTATTTGATAAATATGTGAAAAAAAACCGAAACCTGAGGGTCTGAAAATGAGCAAAGGCATGGATAAGAAGCGCGAAGAGCGGAAG
This sequence comes from Pseudomonadota bacterium, assembly GCA_030799345.1. GTDB lineage: Bacteria > Pseudomonadota > Gammaproteobacteria > Steroidobacterales > Steroidobacteraceae > SCUD01. The sequence continues at coordinate 2,241 of JALYJS010000497.1, forward strand.
AAACCGCAGCACACGCTTGCGG
>JALYJS010000507.1 GCA_030799345.1 Pseudomonadota bacterium
TCCCAGAACTCGGTGATGAACGAGTAAAGTCCGCGCCGGTTATAGAGCCAGCCGAATGCGCTCGGGATTTGCCTCTCACGCCCCACACTGCGCAGGTCGAGGTAGGAAATCGCGCGATACCCGGTCAGCGCGGCCGCACGCCCGGCAAGCGTTTCGTATGCGAGACGATCAGCCTCAGGCAGATGCTCGCCCAGATTCACCGGCGGCGTCAGCACCAGGCCGCCAAAGGTGTGGCAGGTGACATGTGCGACGATGTTGGGACGGCGCGCGATTGCGGCGACATAGGCCGCGACCTCCGGCTCCGACGTGGGATGTGTGCCGGCAGTCTGGCTGGGCGTCGTCCCTAAATCGGACGGAAAGTTGGCGCCGAAATCGAGTGACTCGTGTTCGGGCTCATTGGCTATCGTGACCCCGTCGTATCCTTCGATCATGCCCTCCGGCAACACCCGCCAGTAGTCGCCGCCCGCTTCATCGGGCGCACGCGGCACGAGCAGGCGCGGATCGCGCGCGTAGGTTTTCCACGGGCCATTCGGATCGCGAAAGCGCAAGAACAGCGAGCGGCCGTCGCCGTTGACATCGCCCGGAATGATTCCGGGCGGCGTCAGTGCGCTCGGAAACGGGCGATCGACGGAGCGGATGAATCGTCCCTGATCCAGGGTTGCATCGACGCCGTCGGGCGTCATGCGCGGCAGGACATAGATCGTGCGCGTGTCGAGCAGGCGCGTCACGCGCTCGTCATTACCGTACGAGTCGAGCAATTTGTGGGCAAAATGCAGCGCCGCCACGCCACCCGCCCATTCGGTCGCGTGCATATTGCCGTCGACGACCAGCGCCGGCTTTTCCAGCGCGGGCCCGGTCGCGCCGTTGGTCAGCGTGAGAAACCAGATCGGGCGGCCTTGCGGCGTCGTGCCGATGCTTTCGAGCGTTACCAGATTCGGGCGTGAATCCGCCCACTGCTGCAGGAGCCTGGTCAGCTCGTCATAGCGCAGGATGTGATCGAACGGCAGCGGCGCAACGGGCTGCGCGTTGGCGGGTGCGCAGAGCGCAAGCGCGAGACACAGCAGCGTCGCTCTCACGGCTGTGGCGATCAGAACTTGCGCGTGACGCTCCCCGTGATCAGGCGGCGCGTTCCGTAGAAGCAATTTGACGTGCTGCTGCATCGATCCACGAAGATTTCGTCGGTGAAGTTGCTGGCGTTCACCGCGAACCGCCAGTACCGCGTATCGTAATGCAGGATCGCGTCGTACAGGGTCACGGAATCGCTCTCGAACTGGTTGGCGCCGTCGCCGAACATCTGGCCCCGATGGCGGAAGCCGAGGCCGAAGCCGAACCCGGCCGCCGGACCTTCCTGGAACGTGTAATCGACGAGCCCCGAAACCAGCATGTCCGGCACGGCCACGAGCTCGTTGCCGAGGTCGCCGCCGCTGGTCTTGGTGATCTCGGTGTCGATGCTGGTGAAGGCCAGGTTGAAGGTCAGCCGTTCGCGGATGCGGGCGCCCACCTCGAGTTCCACGCCGCTCACCTCGACCTCGCCCTCCTGGATGCTGAAGAACAGATGGTCCGGATCCGGCGTCAGCACGTTCTCCTGCACGATCTCGTAAGCCGAGAGCGAGCCGAACAGCCGCACGTCGGGACCGAGGTTCCGGCCGTCGTACTTGATGCCCGCCTCGATCTGGTCGCCGGTGGTCGGCTCGAACGGTACGCCATCGAAGGTCGCGCCGCTCACGGGCTGAAACGACGTTGACGTCTGGAGGTACGGTGCGAAGCCGTTGTCGAACACGTAGTTCGCGCCGACGCGGTAGGTGAACTCCTCGTCGTCCTGTGCGGGACCGCCGCCCGCCGGGCTGCGCTCGGCCCAGTCATTGCGGGCGTTCAGCGTCAGGATGAAATTTCCGGCCTTGATCTGGTCCTGGAAGTAAACGCCGACCTGCTCGCGGGTCTCGTTGATGAACGGGAACAGGGTCGCCGGCGGGATCACTGCGTCGTACACCGGGTCGAACAAATCGATGGCCGGCGCCAGGCCGAAGCCGAACTCGGAGAAGCCATCGTAGTCGCGGTAGTCCACGCCGAACACCATCGACTGCTCGACGCTGTCGCCGCCCAGATCGAAATAGGCGCGCGTGTCGACAGACATCGAGTCGATCCGCTCGTTGAACGGGAAATCGAACCGGTTGACCGTACGGAAGTCGTCCGGCACGCCGTTAAAATCGTTGTCCACGAGCCCGGCGCCGAAAACCGCGCGCGAGTCGACCTTGACGTCAAAGTACTTGAAGTTCTGCTGGATCCGGAAGCGATCGTTGAAACTATGCGAGAAGTCGTAGCCCGCGCTCCACTGCTCGCGCTTGAAGAAATTGTAGCCCGTCTCGCCGAGGTTCCGGCCGACCGGCACCTTGCCGAACGGATTGGGCTGCTCGGTGCCGAAGATGGGCAGGAAGCCCGTGCTCTGGTTCTCCAGGTCATCGTCCTGGTAGTTCGCGAGCAGCGTGAGCTCGGTGGCGTCGCTCAACCTGAACGTGATGGCGGGCGAAATGAACAGCCGCTGCGACGTCAGGAAGTCCACCTGCGTCTCACGATCGCGGTAGAGCGCCGTGATGCGTCCGCTGACGCGGTCCGCCAAGGGCCCGGTCATGTCGCCGGCGACCTGCCACATGTTGTTCTCGCCGCCCTGCACCTCGAACTCGCCGCCGAACTCGTCCCGCGGGCGACGGCTCACCATGTTCACGATGCCGCCGGGCGGCGACTGTCCGTAGAGCACCGCGGCCGGCCCCTTCAGTACCTCGACCGACTCGGAGCCGTAGAGATCGGTGCCGGTGTTGTTGACCGAGCCGATCGGCGCCTGCACCCCGTCGATGAACTGCACCGGATCGAAGCCGCGTATCTGCAGCCAGTCGTAGCGCTCGTCGGGGCCAAAGGCTTCGCCGGTCGCACCGGCCGAATAGCGCACCGACTCGTTGAGGCTGGTCCAGTTCAGCAGGTCGATCATGTCGCGCGAGACGACGCTGACCGATTGCGGCATTTCCACCAGCGGGATGTCCGATTTAGAGGCGGAGTTGCCTTCGGTGGACACGTAACGCGGCGCGCTGACGATGACGGCGCCGAGCTCGTCCTGGGCCACCGCGGTCCCGGCGACTGTCGAACCGAGCAGAAAGATCAGGGCGTGTCTGGAATCCATGGCGAAGTCCCCCTCGTAACCAATTCAATCTATTCCCACCGGTGCCCCGCGCATTCGCGCCAGGGTCGCAAACCGTCGCGTTCAGGCCATGGCCTCAGGGCGGTGCCCCGGTGCCTTCCCGCGTGAAGACCTGCTTCAGCCAGTTGGACGCGTCCGCGAGCGCGCTGTTGCTGACCGCGGCGATGGACATGGCTTCGATGAAACTGTGCGATGCCCCCGAGTAGATGACACTCTTCACGGGTACCCCGGCCGCCTGCAGTCGCCCGGCCATGCGCACGCTCTGCTCGGCGAGGATGTCGCACTCGGCAACCGCGAGGAAGGCCGGCGGCAAACCGGCAGGCCAGGCGAGCAGCGGGCAGACCAGCGGGTTGTCCGCATCCCCGTCGCTGCGCATGTAGTTTTTCCAGTAGTGGCTCATTTCTTCGCAGCCCAGCATGTATTCCGGGCCGCCATACCGTCGACACGCTTCCGCGGAACTGCTGGAAATAAACGCACCGTAGTTCAGGACCATGCCGCAGAGCGGCGGCGCAATCTGGAGGTCCTTGTGCAGCAGGCAGGTCGCGACACTGAGATTGGCGCCGGCCGAGTCGCCGCCGATCGCGAGACGCTTCGCGTCGATACCTTGTTCGCGGCCGTGCTCCAGCAGCCAGTCCACGACGTCCACCACCTGCTCGAGCGCGACCGGGAACCGGCTCTCGGGTGACAGCGCGTAATCGATGCCGATCACGCAGCACTGCGCACGCGCCGCATATTCGCGCATCACCCGATCGTGCGTATCGATGCTGAAAAGCGTCCAGCCGCCGCCATGCAGGTAAACGAGGCCGGGCAGCTCACCGCGCTGCGGGCGATGGATACGCACACGCACCGTGCCGTGGCGCGTCGGCACCTCGAGATTCGACGACTCGAGCATCGCGGGTCCGCCCTGTATCCAAGGGGCACGCGCCTCCTCGGCCCATCGGCGCTTCTGCGGGACGGGAGCGCTGTCGAACTGCGGGTAGCGCGCGATCGATTCGGCGAGAGTGCGAATGAAACGACGAACGTCCCGATCCAGGTCGTTCCCGTTGGCGGACGCCACTTCCCCGCGCGCGTGGTCCATTACC
>JALYJS010000510.1 GCA_030799345.1 Pseudomonadota bacterium
CCGGCAGCTGCGGGCGCACCTGCAGCGGCAGCGGCCGCCGCTTCGTCGACGACCGGCGTCTCTTCTTCCTCGACGCGCGGCATGTGGATCGACGCGACCGGCGCATCGCGCCCGGCCAGCAGGTCCACGATCGCGACGCCCTCGGGAAGCTTGAGATCCGACAGCTTGAGGACTTTGTTGAGCTCGAGGCCGGAAACGTCCACCTCGATGAACTCGGGCAGGTCTTTCGGCAAGCAGGTGACTTCGACGTCGTTGCGCACGTGACCGAGCACGCCGCCCTGCTCCTTGACGCCCTTCGCCTCGGCGCCGCCCCTGAAGTGCAGCGGAATCTGCATCCGGATCGCCTCGTCCTCCAGCACGCGCTGGAAGTCGATGTGCATGATCTGGTTCTTGTACGGATGGCGCTGCACGTCCTTGAGCACCGCCGCCTGCGACTGGTCACCGACCTTCAACGCGAGGATGGTCGAGTAGAAACGCTCGTTGTCCATCAGCTTCGCCAGGCGGGTGTGGTCCACCAGCAGCGCGCGCGCATCGCGCCGACCACCGTAGAGTATCGCCGGAACTTTGCCGTGACGACGCAGGCGGCGGCTCGCACCCTTGCCCTGGTCGTCGCGGAACTCGGCGTCGAGTTCAAATGAAATCTTCATGTCAGAAACTCCCGAATCAGGGTCCGCCGGCCCGCGACCAGGCACCGGCAAACCGTTTGCGGCGTCGCCGGACCATCCGGCGGCTGCCGATCGAGGGATGAACCCCTCTAATCCACGTACAGCGAACTGACCGACTCTTCGTCGCGAATCCGCCGCATCGTCTCCGCCAGCAGTTCCGCGACCGACAGGACGCGGATGCGCCTGCAGGCTCTCGCCTCCGGCGAAAGCGGGATCGTATCGGTCACGACCAGCTCGTCGAGCTCGGAAGCGGAGATCCTCTCCACCGCCTTCCCGGACAGCACCGGGTGCGTGATGTATGCGATCACGCGCACCGCGCCCTCGGCCTTCAGCGCCGTCGCCGCCTGGCACAGGGTGCCCGCGGTGTCGACGAGGTCATCGACCAGGATGCAGGAGCGTCCGCGCACATCGCCGATGATGTTCATCACCTGCGACTCGTTCGCGCGCGGGCGCCGCTTGTCGATGATCGCGAGGTCCGCGTCGTCGAGGCGGCGCGCCAGCGCCCTCGCCCGCACCACGCCGCCGACGTCCGGCGACACCACGATCAGGTTGTCGTACTTCCGCTTCCAGACTTCTCCCAGCAGCACCGGCGACGCATAGACGTTGTCGACCGGCACGCCGAAGAATCCCTGGATCTGGTCCGCGTGCAGGTCCACCGTCAGCACGCGATTCACACCCGCGCAGCCGATCAGGTCCGCGATCAGCTTGGCCGTGATCGGCACCCGCATCGCGCGCTGGCGCCGGTCCTGCCGCGCATAGCCAAGATACGGGATCACCGCGGTGATCCGGCCCGCCGAGGCACGCCGGCAGGCGTCCGCCATGACCAGGAGTTCCATCAGGTGCTCGTTGGTCGGCGGACAAGTCGACTGGACCAGGAACACGTCCTTGCCGCGGACGTTCTCCATGATCTCGACCTGGATCTCGCCGTCGCTGAACCGCCCGACGATGGCGCGACCGAGCGGCTGCATCAGGTGTCGCGCGATCTCCTGCGCGAGAACCGGATTCGCATTGCCCGTGAATACCGCCATCGTGGAATGGTCCACTCGATCTTCCTTACTAACTGGCTGGGGTGGAAGGATTCGAACCTTCGTATGACGGGATCAAAACCCGTTGCCTTACCACTTGGCGACACCCCAATCTCAAACCTGCCCGCCGGTTCGGGCCCCGCGCTCCGCCGCCAGGCGTTCCAGCAAGGGCGAACGGTCGAGCCCGCGGGCGACGAAACCATTCCACTCGGGCGGCAGCCCTGCGAGCGCCGCCTCGGCCAGCGCGCGGTCGGCGAACCCTGCGAAAACGCAACTGCCGGTGCCGGTCAGGCGCGCATTCCCGCGCGCGCCGAGCCATGCCAGTGCCCTCGCGACTTCCGGGAAGCGCCTGGACACGACCGCTTCGCAATCGTTGCGACCGTCTGTCTTCAGGTAACCGCGAATTGTGGTCTTGGCAGAATTTCTTGTCAATTCAGGGGCCTGAAACACCTCCCCGGTGTATACGCCAATCCCGGGATAAATGACTGCAAAGTGCCGCTGCGGCAGTTCGACCGCGGTCAGAATTTCTCCAATACCCTCTCCCCAGGCGCTTCGGCCCTGAATGAAGAATGGAATGTCCGCGCCAAGATCCGCGCCCAGGCGGCACAGACGCCCGGCATCCCACTGCAACCGCCAGATTTCATTGAGTGCCACGAGCGTCGTCGCGGCATCCGAACTGCCCCCGCCCAGGCCGCCTGCTATCGGTATGCGCTTGTCCAGGCGAATGCTCGCGCCCTGGCCGACGCCCGCGTCCAACTGCAGCCGCCGCGCCGCGCGCAGGCACAGATCCGCCGATTCCGGCACCGAATCCGGGCCTTCGAGGCGGCAGATAACCCCGTCGGGGCGACCCGCGATGGCAAGGCTGTCGCAGCGGTCGATGAGCTGAAATACGGTCTGGATCTCGTGATAGCCGTCCGCCCGCCGGCCGAGCACGTGCAGGAACAGATTGAGCTTTGCCGGCGCGGGCCAGCTGGCCGGATTCATGGCGCCAGTCGCCAGTCCTGGACGGCGACACGCAGCCGCAACATGCCTTTCGTGACGTCGAGCCGCGCGGGAAGGGTCATCGTGCCCGCCGTGCGATAGCGGTCGTAGCGTATCTGCCAGCCGGACTGGTCCAGCACGGCGAGCCGGGCATCGGCACCCAGCGTTTCCTGGTGCGGCGCGCCGGGCGCCGGCGAACCGACGAGCCAGTAGCGCAGTTCGGAAATCGGCAGATCCGAGCCCACGTGGAGCGCGACGAGTTCGCGTGCGCGATCGCCGGTGAAAACTTCGCCATGCGGGTCGGTGACCGAAAACCCGGAGCCGTCGACCCGTATGACGAGGGCCGCACCGCCGACCGGGCCACGCAGTTCGACATCGGCGCGAGTGCCGGACTGGCTCCAGGTCAGGCCGCCGCTGAATCCCTCGTCGCCGTCGGCCACCGCGACGCGGCCGCTCAGCGTCCATCGATCCAGCGCCTGAAGCTCGGCACGGCGCGCGTCCCAGTCCCCGGGCGCTGCGGGCTCGGGCAGCGTCGCGCAACCAGTGACGACCAGGAGCGCGGCGCTGGCTGCGACGGCGGCGCGGCTCACTTCGGGTGGCGCTCGATCGCGCGCAGGAGCGGGCGGCTGTCGGGATTCTGTCGAAGGGCGTCGTCCCAGATGCGTCGCGCTTCGTCGGTCCGCCCCATCAGCCACAGCGTCTCGCCCAGATGCGCAGCGACCTCCGGATCCTCGGAATTCTTCCATGCGTTCTCGAGCCACAGCTTGCCTTCCTCCAGGCGGCCGAGGCGCACCAGGGCCCAGCCCATGGAATCCTGGACCGCATAACTGTCGGGCTGCGCGGCTAGTGCGTCCTCGATGAGCCGGTGGCCCTCAGCGATCGAGCGCGTGCGGTCCACGAGCGTGTAGCCGAGCGCATTCTGCACCACCGGATCCGAACGGCGGCGCGCCAGGACCCGGCGCATCTCCGCGACCGCTTCCGGCACGCGGTCGAGCCGTTCCAGCAGGAAGGCGCGTGCCAGCAGCAGCCCGTCGTCGGGGAGCCGCGCGTAGGCGCGGTCGATGAGTTCGATGGCCTCTGCGCCGCGGCCTTCCTCGACCAGGATCGACGCGACGCCCGACGCGACTTCACGCGTGTCCGCGGGCGACATGGCCAGGTAATCGTCGATCAGCAGCTCCGCGCGCTCGGCTTCGCCGAGTTCCCGCCACAACCGGTAAGCGCGCAGCTGCGACACGACCGCGCGCGGGCCGGTCGTGATGCGCTGGTACATCCGCGCGGCGCCTGCGCGTTCGCCCCGTTCCTCGGCAATGCCGGCCAGGCGCCACTGAGCAAGGTCCAGCTG
>JALYJS010000520.1 GCA_030799345.1 Pseudomonadota bacterium
ATCTTAGACAGCCGGTTGCCCACGCAATCTCCTCAGCGGAACTCGTGCCGCAGACTGACGAACAGGCTGCGGCCCATCGTGTTGTAGCCGCTTGCCAGTTCGTACTCCTCGTCGAACAGGTTCTCCATTCGCGCCAGCAATGTCCAGCGCTCGCCGATGGCGGCCCGGCCGGACAGGCTCGCGATCCAGTAGGCGGGCAGGCTGATCTGCGCCGGGAACCCGAAGTCGCGCCGTTCGCCCGCATACAGCAGGTCGAGCGCGAGTTGATGGCCGCGGATGCGGCGTTGCACGGCGAATGTGAGGTTTTCCCGGGCGCGGCGCAGCAGACGCTCGTTGGTCGCGGCGTTCCGCGGGTCCTGCAGCGTCGCGCTCGCGCGGGCGGACCAGAGCGCGCCTTCGTAGCGCCAGGCGGCTTCGGCGCCTTCGATGCGCGCGCGCGCGACATTGCGGTTCTCGCCTTCGAAGGTGTCCGGATCCGTCACGACGAATTCGATCAGCTCGTCGATCTCGGTCCGGAACAGCGTCAGCGAGAAGGACTGATCCTCGCCGATGCGCTGGCGCCAGCCTGCCTCGATGCTTTCCGATTCCTCGGGTTCGAGCGCCGGGTTGCCCCCAAAGCCGAAAAGATCGGTCGCATCGGGTGCGCGGAACGCAGTACCGGCGCCAAACACGAGTTCCGCGCCCGCGCCGAACGCCAAGCCGTATTCGGCATTCCCCGTGAAGTGCCCGCCGAAGGTTTCGTGATCCGTATACGCCGCCGCCAGCACGAACCGGTGCGTGCCGATCGTAGCCTGGTCCTGCAGGTAGAACTGGCTCGTCCGGATCGAGGACGCGTAGGGCAGGCCGAAAGCCAGGGCATCGGCGTCCTCGTTCTGCCAGAGCAGGCCTGCGGTCAACGTGTTCCGCTCGGACAGCGCAATGTCGTTCTGCCAGTCGAGCGTAAGACGCTGCGTCTCCAGGAAATCCGGCGACTGGTTCTGGTCCAGTTCGTCGAGTGCATAGCCGGCCATGAGCGATGATTGCCAGTTCGCGGTCGGTGCAAAGCCGGCGGTCGCGGCGAATGCCGCATTGGCGAAATCCTGGTCCACGGGGGTCACGAAGAAATCCGAGTACTCGGACGTTCCGCTCGCGTGCCAGGCGCGCAGCCCCAGCTCGACGCCACCGACGCTGGCGCGGACCGCGCCATTCACCGACAGATTCTCGTAGCCGCGGTCGGTGCCGTCGCCGGTACGGGTCGGAAAGCCGGCGCTGTCGAGCCACGACAGGCCGATTGACGCGTCGGCGCGCTCGTCGCCGATGCCGGCGGCGAAGCTCGCGCTTTTGCTGTCATAGCGTCCGAATCCGGCCTGTACGCTGGCATTGCGGCCGGCCTCTTTCCGGGTGATCACGTTGATGACGCCGCCGATCGCATCGGAGCCATAGAGCGCCGAGCGCGGACCCTTGACGATTTCGACGCGCTCGACCTGTTCTGGCGGGATGTTCTGGATCGCTGCGCTGCCGATGGTGCCGGGATTGATGCGCAGGCCGTCGATCAGCACCAGCACGTGGTTGGAATCCGTGCCGCGCAGGAACACGGAGGTCTGCTGTCCCGGTCCGCCCAGCCGGGCGACTTCGACGCCCGCGCGCAGGCGCAGCGCATCGCCGAGATCGGCGGCGGGCAGCCGCAGCACTTCGTCACTGCCGATCACGTCGACGTTCGCAAGCACCTGGTCGGCGGGATTCGCGGTGCGGGTCGCCGTGACGATCACCGGACCGAGTGGCTGGGCGCCGGCCACGGCCGGCAGGATGATGGACGACAGGAAAACGGAAACGGTGGTTCTGTTCACCGGTGCTCCTCCCCGAGCTGGTGGATACGCGCGCCTGACGGGCCGGTCTCCGGACTCACGGCGTGTCCCGGGGGACTCTCCGCATCGCCTTCCCACCGGAGTTGCCGGCAGTGGCTGCAGGTCGGCCTGCGTGATGCGGCTTGCGCCGTTTACCGTTGCGGGGGCAGTGCCGGGATGGCGATCGAATCGCGTACCGGCTTCCCGATTAGCCCGGGCTCGCGCCCGGGACACCTGTCATCGCCGGCCAATGTAGGCAGCGCGCGGGCACCGGTCAAGCGGCCGTTGACGCGCCCGCGCCCGGATTGCAGTGTGGCGTCATGACCCACTCGCCCCGGCTCGATGCCGCGCTCGAGGCTGCCGCGGCCGCCGCGGAACTCATCCGCGACAGCTATCGCCGGAACCTCGATGTGCGCATGAAAGCGGACGGCTCGCCGGTGACCGACGCGGATGTCGCAGCCGAGCAGGCGATCCGGCGGATCGTGCAGGAGAAATTCCCGGAGGACGGCTTCTACGGCGAAGAGACTGCAGCCCTGCGCCTGGACGCGGAGCAGCTCTGGATCGTTGACCCGATCGACGGCACCAAGTCCTTCGTGCGCCGCTATCCGATGTTCTCGACGCAGATCGCGGTGATGCGCCGCGGCAAGCTCGAAATCGGCGTTTCCTCGGCGCCTGCCTACGGCGAAACCGCGTGGGCCGAGTGGGGAAAGGGCGCCTGGATGGCCGCCGAGCGGCTCGAAGTCAGCCATATCAGTGCGCTGGAGCAAGCCACGATATCCACGGGCAATCTGCGGACGCTGGCCGGCGGTCCGCGCTGGGCGGCGCTCGGCCGCATGGTCGAGCGGCTGGACCGGATCCGCGGATTCGGCGATTTCCTCCACTACCACCTGCTGGCCGCCGGCAAGATCGAGGCCGTGATCGAATCGGACATCAACATCCTCGACATCGCGGCGTTGACCGTTATCGTCGAGGAGGCGGGCGGACGGGTCACGGATCTGGATGGCGCGGCCATCGGTCTGGAGTCGAAGAGCATCCTCGCCTCGAACGGCGCGCTGCACGACACGATCCTCGGGGAGCTCGCGCGTTAGCCGCTGACGAAGACGCGCCGGCCGCGCAGCGAGAATTCCTCGACCGCGACGCGATAGAGCACGGACAGATTCTCCGCAGACAAGGTCGAGACCGCCGCGCCGGCCTGCCAGTGCCCGTCCCCGTGCAGCAGCAGGACGCGGTCCGCGAAGCGCGCGGCAAGCGTTGCGTCGTGCAGCGATGCGATCACCAGCCCGCCGGCGTCCGCGCGCGCACGAAATAGCGCCAGGACTTCGTTCCGATGCTGGGGATCGAGATGATTGATCGGCTCGTCGAGCAGACAAACGCTCGCGTCCTGGGCAAGCAGCATGGCGATGTCGAGGCGCCGGCGTTCGCCGCCAGACAGTGAATGGACCGCCCGGTCGGCAAAAGCGTCCAGCCCGACGGCGGCGAGTGCCCTGCGCGCGGCTGCGAGATCTTCCGCGCCTTCCCATTGCCAGAAGGGCAGGTGCGGATGCCGGCCGATCAGCGCAGCCTCGAATACCGTCGACGGAAACGGATCCTCGACCGACTGGGGCAGCAGCGCGAGGCGTCGTGCACGGTCACGGCCGGTCCAGGCGGCCAGCTCCCGCGCATCGAGGCGGACCGATCCGCCGGACGGCGGGCGCAGGCCGGCGAGCGTGTGCAGGGTCAGCGTCTTGCCGACGCCATTGCGGCCGAGTACGGCCACGAACTCCCCGCCGTAAGCCTCGAATTCGAGCGACTGGACTAGTGTCCGCGCGCCCGCCGCGACGTCGAGCGCGTGCGCGGTGAGCGTCGGCCGGCCGGCGCCGTTCAGGGCTGCAGGCGCTGGTGTCGCCATGACTCGGCGTGGAAGCGGCCCTCGCCGGCCTGCGACATCTCGCGCGTCCACCGGGCGCGATCGTGCAGACGGTGTTCGCCCTCGACCCAGAGCTCGACGGCCGCGGCCCACAGCCGGTAGCCTCCCCAGTGCGCCGGCCGCGGCAGGCGCAGGCCCGGCTCCACGTCGTCCTCGGGCGCGGTAAGCGGATCCGGCGCGCCGTGCCGCAACGCCGTTTTGCGCAGGCGTTCAATCAGGAGCTGCCGCGACGCGACCGGCGCGCTCTGTTCGCTCATGATCGCCGCGAGCCGGCTGCGCCAGGGCCGGCTCGCGAAATAGTCGTCGCTTTCGCTGCCGAGCGCGTGCACGACCGGCCCCTCGATGCGCAGCTGCCGTCCCAGCGCATCCCAGGGAAACACGGCGGCAGCCCAGGGATGTGCCGCGAGTTCGCGGCCTTTGCGCGACTCGTAGTTCGTGTAGAACACGAGATAACCGGGATCGGCGACGATCTCCTTGCAGAGCACGATGCGCACCGCCGGCCGCCCGTCCGTGCCGACGGTCGCGAGGCTCATCGCATTCGGGTTGCGCTGTACCTGCTCGTCCCAGGCCTGACGGAACCAGGTGGCGGCGAGCGGCATCGGATCGACGGGCAGCGGATCCGGCAGCGTCTGGAATCGCGCGTGCATGCGCCGATGTTAGCGCGCCCGCGCCGGGGCGGTGTAACTTGCCCGGAGGATGCGAACAATCCAGGTCAACGGCGCCCGCATCGCTTTCCTCGACGAGGGACAGGGCGCACCGCTCCTGCTGCTGCACGGTCTCGGCGGCAGCCACGATGACTGGCGCCTGCAGCGCGCGGAGTTCGCGGCCCGCTATCGCGTGATCGTGCCGGACCTGCGCGGCCATGGCGCGAGCGAGCGGCACGAGCCGTTTACGATCCAGCAGCACGCCCGCGACATGGCAGCCCTGCTTGCGGCCCTCCGCATCGCGCGTGCGCACGTGCTCGGGCTGTCCATGGGCGGCGCGGTCGCCATCGAGCTCGCGTTGCGTGCGCCGGGCGCGGTCGCCTCGCTCGCGCTCGCGAATACGGCGCCAGGCTACCTGCTGACGAACCCCGAACGCCGGCGAATGGCGATGAAGCGCTTTATCGTCGCGGCCGTGCTCGGCGTCGGCGCGGTTGCTCGCCTGTTCAGCCGGAAAATGTTCCCCGCCAGCCACCAGGGACGCCTGCGCCGGCGCCTGATACAGCGTGCGAGCCGCACGAGCCGCTGGGTATACCTCGCGTCGCTGCGGGCCCTGACGCGATGGAACGTCGAATCCCGCCTGGGCGCGATCGGCGCGCCGACCCTCGTGCTGGGCGCCGAATTCGACTTCACCAGCAGTGCCGAGAAGCGGCGCTGGACGGCGCTGATCCCCGGAGCCCGTTTCGTCGAGATTCCAGGCAGCCGCCACCACAGCGAACAGGACTCGCCGGTCCGCTTCAACCGGGATGTCCTGGGCTTTTTTGATTCGCAAACCCTTGATTAAGGTCCGATTCAGGTAGGCCGGCAGACACTGGCTCCGCACCCTGAGAAGGAGCCACCATGATCAAGTCCATATTGACTGCTGCGGCCCTCGCGCTGTTGCTGGCGGGCCCGGCGATAGCCGACGACGACGACGATCGCGATCGCCGGGGAAGGGGTGACGATCGGGATCACCGTTATGACCGCGATGACCATCGCGGTGATCGGCGCGACCACCGACGCGACGACGATCGGCGGCACGACCGCGGACGCC
>JALYJS010000015.1 GCA_030799345.1 Pseudomonadota bacterium
CGATTCACCGGTTGCCCGCGGTGATCGCCGAATTGCGCGCGTCCCAGGCGCCCCAAGTGGACGTGTCGTTTCCTGAAATCGAGAAATTCGACCGCCTGCCGGAGCCACGTGCTTCGGGCGCAACGGCCTTTGTTTCGATCATGGAGGGGTGCAGCCGCTATTGCAGTTTCTGCGTCGTGCCGTACACGCGCGGCGAGGAGATGAGCCGGCCGTTCCCGCAGGTCATCGCGGAAGTCACCTCGCTCGTGGGCCAGGGCGTCCGCGAGATCACGCTGCTCGGCCAGAACGTCAATGCCTATCGCGGCCCGATGCCGGACGGAGCGGACTGCGACCTGGCGACATTGATCCGCCACATCGCCCGCTTCGACGGTCTCGAGCGCATCCGCTTCACGACGTCGCACCCGGTGGAATTCACCGATGCGCTGGTCGCGGCCTACGCCGACGTGCCAAAGCTCGCGAACTACCTGCACCTGCCGGTGCAGAGCGGCTCCGACCGCATCCTGTCGCTGATGAAACGCGGCTATACGCGGCTCGAGTACAAACAGAAGATCCGCAGGCTGCGCGCCGTGCGCCCGGACATCAGCCTGTCATCGGACTTCATCATCGGCTTCCCCGGCGAGACCGAGGCGGATTTCCAGCAGACGCTGGACCTGATCGCCGAGGTCGGTTTCGACCAGTCGTTCAGTTTCATCTACAGCCGCCGGCCCGGCACGCCGGCCGCAGCGCTGCCGGACGAGATGAGTCGCGAACAGAAGCAGGAACGGCTCGAGCGCCTGCAAGCGCAGCTCGACCTGCAGTCCCGGCGCATCAGCGAGCGCATGGTCGGGAGCACGCAGCGCGTGCTGGTCGAGCGTCCCTCGCGCCGCGACCTGCGCGAACTCGCCGGGCGCACCGAGAACATGCGCTGGGTCAACTTCGACGGCCCCGCGGCGCTCGTCAACCGGTTCGCGCAGGTGCACATCACCGAAGCGAGGCCGAATTCCCTGCGCGGCCGGCTCGTCGCTTGAACGCAGTACCCGAATCCAGCGTCGACTTCGGTTCCGGCGACAATTCGCGCCTCGCGTCGCTGTGCGGACCGCTGGATGCCAACCTGCGCCAGCTGGAGGACCGCCTGGGCGTCGAGATCCGGCGCCGTTCCGGGCAATTCTCGCTGAGCGGCGTCAATGCCGCGGTTGCCGCGAGCGTGCTGCGCGCGCTGCACGATCGCGCGGCGGCCCAGCCGGTCTCGCCCGAAGACGTGCATCTCGCCATCCAGGAAGCCGCGATGGGCGGCGTGCCGTCGGAGGACGAGCAGGGCGTCGAGACCGTGCGCGGTCGCATCCGCGGCCGCGGGCCGGCGCAGCAGGAGTACCTGCAGAACATCCGCAGCCACGACCTGACCTTCGGCATCGGCCCGGCCGGCACCGGCAAGACCTATCTCGCGGTCGCCTGCGCGGTCGAAGCGCTGCAGCGCGAGACCGTGCGGCGGCTCGTGCTGGTGCGCCCCGCGGTCGAGGCCGGCGAGCGCCTCGGCTTCCTGCCGGGTGACATGTCGCAGAAGATCGATCCGTACCTGCGGCCGATGTACGACGCGCTCTACGAGATGGTCGGCTTCGACCGGGTCGCGCGCCTGATCGAACGCAACGTGATCGAGGTGGCGCCGCTCGCCTTCATGCGTGGCCGCACGCTGAACGAGGCCTTCATCATCCTGGACGAGGCGCAGAACACGACGGTCGAGCAGATCAAGATGTTCCTGACACGCATCGGCTTCGGGTCGCATGCGGTGGTGACGGGCGACATCACGCAGACCGACCTGCCGGCGCACCGCCAGTCCGGCCTGCGCCACGCGCTCGATGTGCTGGACGGCGTCAAGGGCATCGCGATGACGCGGTTCACCTCGCGCGACGTCGTGCGCCACCCGCTGGTGCAGCGCATCGTCGAGGCCTACGAGCGCGATCCCGGTCGCGACGGGGAGAACAAGTGACGCTGTCCGTGGTATTGCGCTATCGCACGCGCCGGCCCTGGGCGCCCGCGCCCTCGAGCCTGCGTGCCTGGGCGGCGCTCGTGGCCGGGGACCGTGATGCCGAGCTCGGCATTCGCGTGGTCGGCAGCGGCGAGAGCGGCGCATTGAACCGGCGCTGGCGCGGACGCGCCGGCGCGACCAACGTGCTGTCGTTCCCCGCAGCGCGGACGCCCGGTCGCCGGCAGCTCGGCGACATCGTGGTTTGCGCGCCGGTGGTCGCGCGCGAGGCGCGCGAGCAGGGCAAGGCATTGCGTGCACACTGGGCGCACATGATCGTCCACGGCACGCTGCACCTGCTCGGCTTCGACCATGTTCGCACAGCCGACGCGCGGCGCATGGAACGGCGCGAGCGTGCGCTGCTCGCGAGACTCGGTATCAAGGATCCGTATGGCGATTGAGAAGGCCCCGAAAAAGAAGGCTGGCACCTGGCTCAGGCGGCTGACGAGCGACGGGCCGCGCGATCGCGCGGAACTCGTCGAGGCGCTGCGTTCGGCAACGCGCGGCGGCGTCATCGACGCGGATGCGCTGGCCATGATCCAGGGCGTGCTGCGTGTCGCCGACCTGCAGGTGCGCGACATCATGGTGCCGCGTTCGCAGATGGTCGTACTCGTGCGGGATTCCGAACCGCAGGGCCTGCTGCCGGCCGTCATCGAGTCGGGCCATTCGCGTTTTCCGGTGATCGGCGACGACCGCGACCAGATCGTCGGCATCCTGCTCGCCAAGGACCTGCTGCGCTACTACGCGGAAGGCGGCACCGCGAGCTTCGATATCCGCGAGGTGCTGCGGCCCGCGGCATTCGTGCCGGAAAGCAAGCGGCTGAACGTGCTGCTCAAGGAGTTCCGGGCCAGCCGCAATCACATGGCGATCGTCGTGGACGAATACGGTGGCGTGTCCGGCCTCGTTACCATCGAGGACGTCATCGAGGAGATCGTCGGGGAGATCGCCGACGAATTCGACACCGAAGAAGACCAGACGATACGCCGCGAAGGCGATCGCCAGTTCGCGGTGCAGGCGCTGACCCGCGTGCTGGAATTCAACGCCTACTTCGGCACCAAACTCAGCGACGAGGAATACGACACGATCGGCGGCATCGTCATGCAGCAGTTCGGCCGCCTGCCACGGCGCGGTGAAGCCGTGACGATGGATGGCATCGAGTTCAAGGTGGTGCGGGCGGACCGGCGGCGTATCGATCAGCTCCGGGTGACGACAGCCGAGCCGGTGCCTGCGCGACCGGGCGAGCCGCGCGGGCCCTGAGTGACGGGCAGGCGTTCATGGATCGCTGCCATCGCCGGTGCCGCGACCGCGTTTGCCTTCGCGCCCTATGGTCTCTTTCCGCTCGCCATCGCGGGCCCGGCGGTCCTGTTCCTGCTGTGGGTGGATGCGACGCCGCGCCAGGCGGCGCGCGCCGGGTTCCTGTTCGGCTTCGCGCTGTTTGGCGCGGGCACCTGGTGGATCTACACCGCCGTCCATGATTTCGGCCAGGCGCCGGTCTGGCTCGCCGTGTTCATCATGGCGGCCTTGCTCGCAATCAAGGGCGGTTACTACGCGCTGCTGGGCTGGCTGGTCGCGCGCGCGTCACGGGTGCGAACTGCGCCACGTCTGCTCCTGTTGATTCCGGCCGGATGGATGCTGATGGAATGGCTGCGCGGCTGGCTGTTCACGGGGTTTCCGTGGCTGCAGCTCGGCTACGCGCACAGCGACAACTGGCTGCTCGCGCTGTCGCCGGTCGGCGGCATCCACCTCGTTACACTCGTGACGGCGCTGTCGGCTGGCGCACTCGCGCTGGTCGTGCGCGGCACGGTCCGCGAGCGGGTGGCGGCACTCGCCGCGCTCGCCCTGGTCTGGGGCACGGCATTCGTGCTGCACGGCCGCGACTGGACGGCGCCCGTGGGCGAGGCACTGCCGGTCGCGCTGCTGCAGGGTGCAATTCCCCAGGACCAGAAATGGCTGGTCGAGAACCGCGCGGCATCGCTCGAGCGCTACCGGGAGCTGCATCGCCAGGCGTTGGGGGCGCGCATCATCGTCTGGCCGGAATCGTCGGTACCGGTACTGGCGCACGAGGCGGCGCCGTTTCTCGAGGGTATACGGCGCGAGTCGCGCGCGCAGGGCGCGGACGTGATGATCGGCCTGCTGCGCTTCGATTTCGATACCTCCGAGATAAGGAACGGCCTGTATTCCATGAGCGCCGAGGGCGACGGCTGGTATTACAAGCGCCGGCTCGTGCCCTTTGGCGAGTTCTTCCCGGTACCGGCCTTCGTGCGCAAGTGGATGCGGCTCATGAGCCTGCCGTACTACGACATGACGCCGGGCGCGGACAACCAGGCGCCGTTGTCCGCCGGCGGGCAGCAGCTCGCCGCGACCATCTGCTACGAGGATGCTTATGGCGCGGACCAGCTGGAAACGCTCGAGCGGGCGACGCTGCTCGTCAATGTCACGAACAACGCGTGGTTCGGCGATTCCTCGGCGCCGCACCAGCAGCTGCAGATGGCCCGATTCCGGGCGCGTGAAGCGGGCCGCTGGATGATGCGCTCGACCAGCAATGGCATCACGGCCGTCATCGAGCCCGATGGCAGTATCGCGGCGCGCGCCGACCAGTTCGTTCCGGCAGTCCTGAAAGCAACCGTCCAGCCGCGGCTCGGCCTGACGCCGTATGCCCGCACCGGCAACTGGCCGGTGCTCGCGCTCGCGCTCCTGATGATCGCCGCCGCGCTCGCCCGCAAAGGGGTCGCATCCCTTTAAGGTATCCTTCACAGTTCGATGCAGGAGCGATACCAACCCGCCGATATCGAGGCCGCAGCCCAGCGCGAGTGGGACCGTAGCGGCGCATTCGCCGTGCGCGAGGACCCGTCGCGGCCAAAGTACTACTGCCTGTGCATGTTTCCGTACCCGAGCGGTCACCTGCACATGGGACATGTGCGCAACTACACGATCGGCGACGTGCTGACGCGCTTCATGCGCATGCAGGGCTGCAATGTGCTGAAGCCGATGGGCTGGGACGCCTTCGGCCTGCCGGCCGAGAACGCGGCGATCGAGAACCGCGTTGCGCCCGCGCGCTGGACGCGCGACAACATCGCGCACATGAAGCGCCAGCTGCAGGCGCTCGGTTTCGCGATCGACTGGACGCGCGAGCTCGCGACCTGCGATCCCGATTACTACCGCTGGAACCAGTGGTTGTTCCTGCGCATGCTCGAACGCGGCATCGCCTACAAGACGACCGGCGTCGTCAACTGGGATCCGGTCGACCAGACCGTGCTCGCGAATGAACAGGTGATCGACGGGCGCGGCTGGCGCACCGGCGCGCCGATCGAGAAGCGCGAGATCCCGATGTACTACCTGCGCATCACGGGTTATGCCGAGGAACTTCTGGCGGCGCTCGACGGCCTCGACGACTGGCCCGAGCGCGTGCGCGTCATGCAGTCGAACTGGATCGGCCGCAGCGAGGGCGTCAACCTGTCCTTCCCGTACCAGATCAACGGCCGGCAGGGCGAACTGAAAGTCTTCACGACGCGGGCCGACACGATCATGGGCGTCAGCTTCGTCGCGGTCGCCGCCGAGCATCCGCTCGCGGAACTGGCGGCGTCGCGCGATGCGACACTGCAGGCCTTCGTGGACGAGTGCCGCCGCGGCAGCGTCATGGAAGCGGACCTGGCGACGATGGAGAAAAAGGGCGTCGCGACTGGCCTGTTCGTGCGCCATCCGCTGACCGGCGACGAGATCGAGGTCTGGGTCGGCAATTACGTGCTGATGGCCTACGGCGAGGGTGCGGTGATGGGCGTGCCCGGCCACGATGAGCGTGACTTCGCATTCGCGAAAAAATACGGATTGCCGATCCTTCCCGTCATCGATGTGGATGGGCGGCCCTACTCGACGGATGCATGGCAGGACTGGTACGCGGACGAAGGGCGCTGCATCAATTCCGGCGCCTATGACGGGCTGGAATACGACGACGCCATCGATGCGGTCGCGGGCGACCTCGAAGAGAAAGGTCTTGGCCGCAAGCAGGTGGTCTGGCGGTTGCGCGACTGGGGCATCTCGCGTCAGCGCTACTGGGGCTGTCCGATCCCGATCATCCATTGCCCGGCCTGCGGCGACGTGCCGGTGCCGGACGACCAGTTGCCGGTGCGGCTGCCCGAGGACCTGGTGCCGGACGGCTCCGGCAACCCGCTCGCGAAGTCGCCTGCGTTTTACGAATGCCGCTGCCCGAAATGCGGCGCGGACGCGCGCCGCGAGACCGACACTATGGATACCTTCGTCGATTCCTCGTGGTACTACTTCCGGTTTGCAAGCGCAGGCAACGACCAGGCCATGATCGACGAACGCGCCGCCTACTGGCTGCCGGTGGACCAGTACATCGGCGGCATCGAGCACGCGATCCTGCACCTGCTGTATTCGCGGTTCTGGACGCGGGTCATGCGCGACTGCGGGCTGACCACGGTATCGGAGCCGTTCCGGCGGCTGCTGACCCAGGGCATGGTGCTGAACGAGATATGGCTCCGGAGGCCCGCGTCGGGTCGCATCGCGTACTTCAACCCTTCAGAGGTTGAGAACGGCGTGCTGAAGGCGGACGGCCAGCCCGTCGAGTACGGCGGCATCGGCACGATGTCGAAGTCGCGCAGGAACGGTGTGGACCCGCAGCAACTGATCGACCGCTATGGCGCAGACACGGCGCGCCTGTTCACGATGTTCGCAGCGCCGCCGGAGCATACGCTCGAGTGGTCGGACGAAGGCGTTGAAGGCGCGTTCCGGTTCATGAAGCGCCTGTGGAAGATCGTCCACGCGCATGTACAGGACGGGCCGGCCGGCGCGCCCCGCGCGGATGCGCTCGATCCTGCCCAGCGCGCTTTACGCCGCCAGTTGCACCAGACGCTGGCGAAGGTCGGGGACGACATCGGCCGGCGCCGGACCTTCAATACGGCGATTGCCGCCGTCATGGAACTACTGAATGGCATTGCGCGCTTCGACGACCACTCGGCCCAGGGCCGCGCCGTTATTCAGGAGGCGCTCGACCTCGTCGTGCTGATGCTCTCGCCGTTCGTGCCGCATGCGGCGCATGCGCTGTGGCAGGCGCTTGGTCACGCGACGCCGGTCGTCGACGAGCGCTGGCCGGCCGTCGATCCGGCCGCACTTGCGCAGGACACGGTCGAGATCGTAGTGCAGGTGAATGGCAAGCTGCGGGGGCGCGTGCAGATTGCGGCCGGCGCGGACGAGGCGGCGGCGCGCGCGGTGGCGCTCGCGGATCCCGGCGTCTCGAAATTCGTCGCGGGCCAGACCGTGCGCAAGTTCGTGTATGTCCCGGGCAAGCTCGTGAACGTGGTCGTCTGATGCGCGGCAACGCGCGCTTCGCCGGCGTCCTCATTGCGGTGCTGGTCGCAGGCTGCGGTTTCCAGTTGCGTGGCTCGGATCCGCTGCCGCCCGTGCTCGCGAAGCCCTGGCTGGATGCGCCGGATCGCTACACGCCGCTGTACGCGGCGCTGACATCGCGGCTGCGCGCGGCCGGCGTCGCGCTCGCGCCGACGCCGGCAGAGGCGACTGCGACGATCCGGCTGAGCGTGGACGAAACCGGCCGCGACCTGCTGTCGGTGTCCGCGCTGAACCGCCCGGGCGAGTACGAGGTCTTTTACCGCGCGGAATTCTCCGTGACCGCGGGCGAGCGCGAGCTGCTCGCGCCGCAGCAGGTTTCGCTGACCCGCGATTACGGCTATGACGAGACTGCGGTGCTCGCCAAGGAGCACGAGGAACAGTCGCTGCGCGCCGCGCTCGCCGACGAGATCGCGTCCCTGATCCTGCGGCGCCTCACCGCGCTCGAGCCATGAACCAGTCCGTGTTCGACGTGTTCAAGGTGGGCGTCGGGCCGTCGTCGTCCCATACGATGGGCCCGATGCTCGCGGCGCGGCTGTTCGTGCTCGACCTGGAGTCGCGCGGCGTGCTCGAGCGCAGCTCCGAGGTATTCGTGCAGCTCTATGGGTCGCTCGCGCTGACCGGTCTCGGCCACTGCACGGACCGCGCGATACTGCTCGGCCTCGAAGGCAACGA
>JALYJS010000031.1 GCA_030799345.1 Pseudomonadota bacterium
TTCCTCCCCTGGTGCACGTCGGCCATCATCCTGATGGATGCTGGCGATGAGGTCACCGTGCAGCTCGGACTCGCACTGGGGCCGGCGCGCGGCAGCTTCACGACCAAAAACCGCATGACACCGGGTAGCGCGGTCGAAATGCAGCTCGTGGACGGGCCATTCAGCGCACTTGAGGGGCGCTGGCTTTTCACGCCGATCGGGAAAGCGGGTACGCGCGCTGATCTGCGCCTGCAGTTCGAGACCAGCGGACTCATCAGCGGCATCGTGTTCGGTCCGGCATTCGAGCAGGCGTGCAACCAGCTGGTGAAGGCTTTCGGACGCCGGGCGCATGAGGTTTATGGCAAACGTTGAACGCATTGCCATCGAAGTCGCGTGCGCGGAGCGGGAGCGCCAGACAGTACTGAAACTGGAAGTGCCGGTGAACTGTACGGCCGGGCAGGCGCTCGAACTGTCCGGGATTTTCGCGCTCCATCCCGGGCTCGATCCGGCCGCTTGCGGCGTCGGTCTTTTCGGACGCGAGGTCGCGCGCGATCATCCGCTCGCTGCCGGCGACCGCGTCGAGGTATTGCGGCCGCTGCTGGAGGATCCGCGCGAACGGCGCCGGCGACTGGCGCGCGCAGGCAAGGCGATCGGCGGGCGCTCAGCCGGCGGCCGGTGATTCCTTGGGCGGAATCGGAATCGGCTGCTCGATGCGCGTCACCGTGTCGCCCTCGAACCACACGACCAGGTGGCGCCGCGCCACCTTGCGCGAGTGGCCGCGGCGCAGGCTGTAGACGTAATCCCACCGGTCCGGATCGAACGTGTCGATCACCATCGGCGTGCCGAGCAGGAACCGGACCTGGCTGCGCGTCATTCCGACTTCGACCTGGTCCACCTGTTCCGGATCGAGCAGATTACCTTGCTGGATATCCATGCGATAGATGCAGCCGGCCGCGGACGCGGCGAGCACAACGGCGGCAAGGCGGGTCACGAGTCGCATCGTCGGAAGTCCTGATGGATAATGGCCGGCATCATAGCGGAAACGCCGCGCAACGCGGCGGGAGCGCAACGGTGGAAACCAGCGACCTGCGCAAGGCGGGACTCAAAGTCACGCTGCCGCGCGTCAGGATCCTCGAGATCCTGGCAACGAGTCAGGGTCGCCACCTGTCGGCTGAAGACATCTATCGAACCTTGCTCGACCAGAGCGAGGACATCGGGCTTGCGACCGTCTATCGCGTGCTGACCCAATTCGAGGCGGCGGCGCTCGTCAAGCGACATCATTTTGAGGGCGGCACGGCCGTGTTCGAATTGAATGAAGGCGAACACCACGACCACATCATCTGCATGGACTGCGGTCAGGTCGAGGAGTTCATGGACTGCGGCATCGAGCGGCTGCAGACCGATGTCGCGCACCGGCTCGGCTTCGAAATCGAGGAACACAACCTGATTCTCTACGGCCGCTGCCGCCGGGAGAATTGCCCGCACCGGCGCAAGCGCAGCTGAGCGTTGCGGTCAGCGCCGGGCCGTAGCCGCCACGCGCAGCATCTCGCGGGCGTGCTCGCGCGCCTTGCGGGTGATCTCGATGCCCCCCAGCATGCGGGCCAGTTCCTCGACGCGCTCGTCCTCGCCCAGTGCGGTCACCGTCGTACGGCTGGTGCGGCCGTCAGTCAGTTTTGTCACCCGCAACTGGTGATGTGCCTGGCTCGCGACCTGCGCGAGATGCGTGACGCATAGCACCTGTCCGCGCTCGCCAAGTTCGCGCAGTTGACGCCCGACGATTTCGGCAACCCCTCCACCGACGCCCGCATCCACCTCGTCGAAGATCATGCAGCTCTGCCCTTGGCGATGGGCGGCCGCGACCTGGACCGCGAGACTGATGCGCGACAGCTCGCCGCCCGATGCGACTTTTGCCACTGCCTTGACCGGCTGGCCGGGATTCGCGCTGACCAGGAATTCGACGCGGTCGGCGCCCGCGCCGGCCGGGGCCTGCGTCGTGTCGGTCTCGACGGCAATCTCGAACTTTCCGCCCGGCATCCCGAGTTGTCGCATCAGGCTGGTTACCGCCGTTGCCAGCTTCCTGCCGGCGTTCCGTCGGGCGTCAGAGAGCTTCGCGGCCGCGGCGTCATAGCTCTTACG
>JALYJS010000058.1 GCA_030799345.1 Pseudomonadota bacterium
ATCGCCGCGAGCATCAGCGGAAAGTTCCCCATGCCGGGATAGAGGAAGCTCATCAGCGTGCCGATCAGCATGCCGAAGCCGGCGACGACGATGCCGCGGCGCGCCGTAACCGGCGAGCTCATGGCCTTCAGGCCCATGATGAAAAGGAAGGCGACCAGCAGGTAGCTGAAATCGATCGCGATCGTCGCGACGTGGTCGGGTACGAGGCCCTGCATCAGGCGGATTCCTTCTTCTTTTTCTGTCCGCTCGCCTTGAACATCTGCAGCATGCGCTCCGTGACGACGTAGCCGCCGACCGCGTTGCCTGCGCCGAGCACGACGCCGATGAACCCGATCACCTGCTCGAGCACGGTGTCCGCGCGGCCGAGCGCGACCATGGCGCCGACGAGCACGATGCCGTGCACGAAGTTGCTGCCCGACATCAGCGGCGTGTGCAGGATCACCGGCACCTTCGCGATGATCTCGTAGCCGGTGAACGCGGCCAGCATCACGATGTAGATTGCGATCACGCCTTCCATTTACGCGGTCTCCACGAGCTTGCGGGTGGGTTCGTGACGGATGGTTCCGTCGTGCGTGACGCAGGATGCTGCGAACACTTCGTCATTCCAGTCGATCGCCAGCGCGCCATCCTTGAACGCTGGCTTGATGAAGTTCAGGAGATTGCGCGCGTACATGTCGCTCGCGTGGTACGCGACGGTCGCGGGCAGGTTGACCGGCCCGATGATACGCACGCCATTGTGCTCGACCGTTTCGCCGAGGCGCGTCAGTTCGCAGTTGCCGCCGCCCTCGGCGAGGAGATCGACGATCACGGCGCCCTGTTTCATCCGTTCGACCGCAGCGCGGGAAATGATGCGCGGTGCCGGCCGGCCCGGCACGCCCGCCGTCGTGATGACGCAGTCCGCCGCGGCAATGCGGGAATCGAGCACTTCCTGCTGTTTCGCTTTCTCCTCCGCGGTCAGCTCGCGGGCATAGCCACCGCTACCTTCGGCGACGACGCCGGTTTCGACGAACTTCGCGCCGAGGGAACGGATCTGCTCGCGCGTGGCCTGCCGCACGTCGTACGCCTCCACGACAGCACCGAGCCTCCGGGCCGTCGCGATCGCCTGCAGGCCCGCGACACCCGCGCCGATCACGAGCACGGTCGCCGGGCGGATGGTGCCTGCGGCCGTCGTCAGCATCGGATAAAACTTGTCGAGCGCAGCGGCCGCGATCAGCACGGCCTTGTAACCCGCGACCGCGGCCTGCGAGGACAGCGCGTCCATGGATTGCGCACGCGAAATGCGCGGCACGAGTTCCATCGCAAAACTGGTGATTCGGCCGTCGTTGAGTGCGCGCACCAGCGGAATCTGCGCATGCGGGGCCAGGAATCCGGCGGTCACGGATCCCGGTTTCAGGCGCGCGACCAGGGCCGCTTCGGGTGGCTGGACCGTGAACAGCAGGTCGGAGGCGGTAAGGACCGCATCCGCTGACTCGGCGAAGCTCACATCCTTGTAGGCAGCGTCCGGAAACCGGGCTGCGGCGCCGGCGCCACGCTCGATCAGCAGCTTCGCGCCGAGGGCGGCGAGCCGGGTTGCGACCTCCGGAACGACCGCCACGCGGTTCTCGCCCCGCACGGTTTCTTTCAGCACGCCGATCGTGACTGACATCCAAATCCTCCCGGAACTGCCGGCCGAGCGGCGGCGCGTTGGAAAATATCATAATCGTGGCTTATTGTTTCGGGATTCAGGTGACAGGCAGGCGGTCGTGACCACGGTTGGAGGCAAGTTCAGGACACCCGTCAAGGCGGACGGCGCGTTGATCGCGCTGTCGCAGCAGGTATTGCGCACGGACGCGTCCGGCATGCCGCTGGAATGGATCGACTACAAGGAGGCGGTGCGCCTGCACTGCCTGGGTCAGGTCGCTTACGCTTTCGGCAGCCGCCTGTACGAACTGCACGGCGGCACCAATGCGCGCACCGGCCGGCAGACCGTGATTTCCGTCAACTCGATGATGGCGACGCAGGGCTCTTCCGGGAATCCGGGCAGCCTGCGCGGCGACTACGTCCCGCCGCTCAACAACGAGACGCTGTTCCGCCGCGATGCGAACCTGTGCATGTATTGCGGCAACCGCTTCACCGGGCACCAGCTGTCGCGCGACCATGTGCGCCCGTTGTGCCAGGGTGGACGCGACGCCTGGAACAATGTGGTCGCCGCCTGCCGCCGCTGCAACAACGCGAAGGCTTCGCGCACGCCGGAGCAGGCGGGCATGCAGCTTCTGGCCGTGCCGTTCACGCCGACCTACGCCGAGTACATTTACCTGAAAGGCCGGCGCGTGCTCGCCGACCAGATGGAGTACCTGCTTGCGCATTTCCCGCGCACCAGCCCGCTGCACGCGCGCATCCAGCGATTCGCGCAGTGATCCTCGCGGGGCCCGCGCCCGTCCACCTGATCGACGCGAGCTATTTCGTGTTCCGTGCTTACTACTCGGTGGGCATGGAGATGACCGACGTCAACGACGAGCCGGTCAATGCGCTGTACGGTTTCGGGCGCTTCCTCGGTGACCTGCTCGAGCGGGCGAAGCCGGCGCATGTCGCGGTCGCCTTCGACGAGAGCCTGTCGAGCTCGTTCCGGAACGAGATCTTTCCCGCGTACAAGGCGAACCGCGAACCGGCGCCACCCGAGCTGAGGCGCCAGTTCGCACTCTGCCGCGAGCTGTGCCGGTTGCTCGGCGTCGCCGAGTTCAGCAGCCCGACCCACGAGGCCGACGACATCATCGGCACGATCGCGACGCGACTGCGCGACTGCGGACACCGCGCCGTGCTCGTCACCCGCGACAAGGACCTCGCACAGCTCATCCGCGACGGCGACGACTACTGGGACTATGCCGGCGAGCGCCGCTACGGTTACCGCGACATCGAAGCGCAGTTCGGCGTCTGCCCCGAGCGCATGGCGGATTTCCTCGCGCTGACCGGCGATACCGTGGACAACATCCCGGGCGTGCCCGGCGTTGGCCCGAAGACGGCGGCGGCGCTGCTGCGCGTCTTCGCGTCGCTCGAAGAACTGTACGAAGGGCTGGAGAGCGTCGGCAGCCTGCCTATCCGCGGCGCAAGCAAGCTGTCGGCCCGGCTGCGCCTGCACCGCGAGGCGGCATTCTTCGCGCGCCGCCTCACGACCATCGCCTGCGACATGCCGATCGACTGCAGCCTGGAGTTGCTGCTGCGCCGCAAACCCGACCTCGATGCGCTCGGCGCCTTCTACGACCGCGCCCGCTTCGGCGCCGCCTTGCGCCGACAGGCCGAACGCCTCGCGCAGGCTTGAAAGGGGTCGCATCCCCTGCCAAAGGGGTCGCATCCCCTTCACCCGGTAAAGAGCGACAGAGCGATGTCCGCCCCCATTTTCGTCAAGCGCCTGCCCGTCGCGGAACGCTGGCGGCTGGATGCCGAAGCCGACGGCCTGGCGCGGCTCGCACAGGCTGGCGCGATCCGCGTGCCGCGGGTGCTCGGCCAGGGCGCCACGGAAACCGATGCATTCCTCGAGATCGAGTGGCTCGAGTTGCTGCCGGCCGACGGCGCATCCGATGCGCGCATGGGCCGGGCGCTTGCGCGCCTGCACGCGACGACCGCGACCGATTACGGCCTGGATCACGACAACGCGATCGGCGCGACGCCGCAACCCAATGCGCAAGCCAGCGACTGGCCCGCGTTCTGGCGCGAACGACGCCTCGGCTTCCAGCTCGATCTCGCCCAAACGAATGGCTACGGTGGCCGGCTGCAGGACCGCGGCCGCCGGCTGCTCGATGCTTCTCCGGCATTCTTCGTGGATCACCGCCCGCAGCCCTCGCTGCTGCACGGCGATCTCTGGGGCGGCAATCGCGCGATGCTCGCCGATGGCACGCCGGTCGTGTACGACCCCGCCGTGTACTACGGCGACCGTGAAGCGGAACTGGCGATGACGCAACTCTTTGGCGGCTTCGGACCGCGTTTCTACTCAGCCTATGACGACGCCTGGCCGCCGGACACCGGCCGCGCCGCGCGCCGCGATCTCTATAACCTGTACCACGTGCTCAACCACCTGAACCTGTTCGGCGGCGGATACCGCGCGCAGGCCGAGTCCATGATCGATCGATTGCTGGCCGAGCTTTAACGATCTGCTCCGGAGAGTCGTGATGGAACCGAAGTTCATCCCCTTGAGCGGCCACCGCGAATACCCGCCGGATGAAATGTCCGCGCGTGCCCGCGCATTCGCGGACGACATGGGACGGCGCCGCACCGTGCGCGATTTCTCGGACCGTCCCGTGAGCCGCGCGCTCATCGAGGACTGCCTGCGCGCCGCGGGTTCAGCGCCGTCCGGCGCCAATCAGCAACCCTGGCACTTCGTGGCGGTGTCCGATCCGGCGATCAAGCAGCGGATCCGTGTCGCGGCCGAGGCCGAGGAGCGCGAGTTCTATGAGCACCGCGCGCCGCCCGAGTGGCTGGAAGTACTGCGGCCGCTCGGCACCGACTCGAACAAGCCGTTTCTCGAAATCGCGCCGTGGCTGATCGCGGTGTTCATCCGCCGCTTCGAGCGGCGGCCGGATGGCAGCAAGCGCAAGCACTACTACACCGACGAATCGGTGGGGCTCGCGACCGGCCTCCTGCTCGCGGCCATCCACCACGCCGGCCTCGTCTCCCTGACCCACACGCCGAGCCCGATGAAATTCCTGTGCGAGATCCTCGGACGCCCGAAGGACATCGAGCGTCCCTTCCTGCTGCTGGTCGTCGGTCATCCGGCAGCGAATGCAGAGGTGCCGGACATCGCGCGCAAGCCACTCGCCGAGATCGCGAGCTTCGTCTAAAAGGCTGCAGCCACGATGCGCCGCATCACGCGTTCCCGCAGGCCGCGGGGCGCCGCGAGCCCCATGCGCGCGAACAACGGCGCAAGCGCCGGATCTCGTGGCAATGGCCGCGCAATACGCGCAGCAATGGCCAGCCTGCCTCGCCAGGTCTGCGATCGCGCCTTCAGCTGCCTCAGGGCGCGGCCCAGCGCAATTTCCTCCGGCGTGAGATCGGTGCCGAAGGGCAGGGCGCCGAATCGTCCCTCGGCGCGATGCGGCGCGAGTGCGCGCTCGAGCGCCTCGGGCAGGTTGCTGCGGTAGGCATCACCGATGCGATGCGCAGCCGGCAGCTTGCCGGCGCGCTGGGTCTCGGCGAGCAGCGCCGGCTGAAAGCGCGAATCCGTGATTTCGAGCATCGCAGCCGCGACCTCGGCATCGCTCTTGCCGCGGAGATCCACGGCCCCGTACTCGGTCATCACGATGTCGCGCAGGTGGCGCGGAATCGTCACGTGGCCATAGTTGAACCGGATGTTGGATTCAACACGGCCCGCATTGTCGCGCGTGGCGCGCACCGCGATCAGCGAGCGTCCGCCCGGCAGCGCATGCGCCTGCGCGACGAAGTTGTACTGACCGCCGACGCCGCTGACCACGCGCCCGTCCGCGAGACCGTCCGATACCAGTGCGCCGCCGATGGTCGCCATCATCGTGCTGTTGATGAACCGCGCGTCGCGGCGATCCGCGACCTTGCTCTCCCAGTCGGGCCCGTGCAGCTCGTTGGTGAAGCTGACCGGCATCATCGAGAACAGCGCGCGCTCGGCATCCGGCATGGCGCGCAACGCTTCATAGAAGGCGCGCGGTCCGAGGATGAAGGCGCCGTGCAGCAGCGCCTGGTCCGGGCCGGCGCGGCGTTTCAATATGCCGGCGCGGTAGAGGTCCAGGAAACCGTCGACGAACATCTCGGTGACCGCGTAGAGCCCCTGCTCGAAGGGTTGGTCGCCGCCGATCGCCGCCGCGAGCGGGCCGCAGCGCCGGCGGAATCCGAGATCTTCCACCGCGCGCCGCCAGGCGGCGTTCTGGCGATGCCGCAGCGTCAGCGCATGCACGATCGCATCGCCAAGCTCGCCGATGCCGATCTGGATGGTGCCGCCGTCGCGCACCAGCATGCTGGAGGCCAGCGCAATGGCGTGGTCCGCGGTCGAGATCGGCAGGTTCGGCGGGCTGAAAAGATCGTGGTACTGCTGCGGATCGTCGATGACGCAATCGAAGGTAGAGGCGGGCACAGCCGCCGCGCCCAGCATGAACGGCATGCGGTCGTTGACCTGGCCGATCACGGCGACCGCATCGCCGCGGTCGCGGCGTTCCTGAAACCATGGCAACAGGTCGACCGTGACGTCGGGATTCGTGCCGAGGCTTACCGTCGCGCCATCGGGCCCCGTCCGCCAGGCGATCTGCTGCGTAATGACATTGGCGCCGGCCGCGATGGCGGTGCGCGCGACA
Organism: Pseudomonadota bacterium; assembly: GCA_030799345.1. Taxonomy (GTDB): domain Bacteria; phylum Pseudomonadota; class Gammaproteobacteria; order Steroidobacterales; family Steroidobacteraceae; genus SCUD01. Next base: position 6,288 of record JALYJS010000058.1, read on the forward strand.
TGCGTGTAATTGATGCTGGCGTAGGACTGCTGAGCGAGCGGTGAGCCGAGCCAGGCGCCGGGCTCCATGAAAAATTCCTGCACGCGCACGTTCGGCGGCAGGCTGCCTGCGCGAAGCGCGGGAAACCACGCGGGATCCGCACCCCCGCCGAAAACGCGCGCGGCCATGGGTTCGATGAGCCGCCGTTCGAGTTCGCTGTGCCCGCGCGGGCGCGCGAGCGTGAGCCCGGTCGTGATCGACAGGTCGATCGCAGGGTCGGCGACCGCGCGACGGTAGAACTCGTTGACGAGCGCAACCGGCTTGCCCGCGCCGATCGGTGCGCACAACACGATGCGCGGGCCGAGGCGCGCGAGCGTCGCCTCGACGCAGTCGGCGATGTTCGAGTACTTCGCAGGGTGATGATCGCTCACGGTCGGACGTCAGCCGGCGTCAGTTCCAGGTCGAACCGTATCTCGACCTCGTCGCCGATCCACTCGGTCGTCGCCCATTCGCCCTGGCCGACACCGAATTCAAGCCGGAGCAGCGTCGCCGTACCCTTCATGCCGAGCTGACTGGATTGCCCGCCGACCGTAAAAAGCACCGTAACCGGCCGCGCGACGCCGCGCAGCGACAATTCGCCGTCGGCCCGCCAGCGTTCTCCCTGGCGCTGGGAGCGGCTCGCGTGGAACCTGGCCTGCGGATGGCGGTCTGTCCAGAAGAACTCCGCACCTTTCAGGATCCCGTCGCGATCGATGAACTGGTGTTTCAGCGCGCCGAGCACATGCAGGCCGATGAGGAAGAACAGTATGTTCGCCATCGATTCATGCAGAACCTCGAGATCGTCTGCGAGCCCGGCGTCGGGGGCGACCAGGTCGGGCAGTTGGGCGAGACCGAACCAGCTCCCCGGAAAATTGTGGGCGGACGACATGAGCCGGGCGATTGAACAGCCGCCACAGTAAACGAATCGCTGCCAGTGCGAGTATCGTGATGCCGAAGGACTTGTGCCGGGCGAGCATGACCAGTTTGTCGAGTCCGACCGGCAGGTCGTGCGCGATTTTACCCAGCGTGATCTGTACGATTAGCAGCGCGACCACGGCCCAGTGCAGCAGCTGCGCGACGGACCCGTAGCGTTCGGCAGTATTTCGCACGGGCATGAGGCCTTGGAGAATAACGCGATGCGCAGGTTCCTGGTGCCGATTCTGTTGTCGCTCGGCGCCTGCGCGGCGCCGCCCGTGTCGCGACCGCCGCCGGCGCCCGCCGTCCCGGCGCCGTCCACGGGCCCGGCCGAAGCCTCGAATGTCGTCGGATCCCGCCTCGAAGTGCGTGTGTATCGCGACGGGCCGATGGCGCAGCTCGGCCATAACCACCTGATCACGTCGCACGGGCTCGCCGGTCGCATCGACCTGCGCGAGCCACGCACGGCGAGCGGTTTCCGTATCGAGCTGCCGCTCGAGACGCCCGCCGTCGATGACACAGCGGCGCGCGCGACTGCGGGCGCAGACTTCGCAGCCAGTGTGCCCGCGAAGGATCGCGAGGGAACTCGGCGCAACCTGCTGGGCGGCGGGGTTCTGGATGCCGACCGCCAGCCGGTCGTCGTGCTCCGCGCCGACGCGATCTCGGGCGGGCCGGATCGCTACACGGCACGCGTGCGCGTGGTCCTGCGCGGCGAAGAGCGCCTGATCGACGTGCCGCTGACACTGGAAGAGACGGACGGGGAGCGCCTGCTCGTTCACGCCAACCTGCGTCTGCGTCACGCGGATCTGGGCATGGTGCCGTTCACGGCGGCGATGGGGGCACTCAGGGTGCGCGAGGACTTCGAGATCGACTGCCGGCTCGAAGCCCGGCGCGCCTTATGACGACGCTCCGTTTCCACGACCCGGAAGTCCGTATCTCCGCGGCGCTCGCGCAGGCTCTCGCGGCCGTACGCGATCCGGTCATCACCTTGCGCGAGCTGTTCGTCCTGCTGGGCGAGCAGGGGCTGCTGATGTTTTGCGGCGTGCTCGCCGCGCCGTTCCTGCTGCCGGTCACGGTGCCGATGATGAGTACGGCATTCGGCATCCCGATGCTGCTGATCGGTTACTCAGTGATGGTCAGCCGCGTGCCCTGGATGCCGGATCGGCTGCTGGATCACCGGATGTCGACGCCGCATGTGCGGCAGGTGCTGCGCAAGGTGCACGGCTGGGCGCTGCGCTTCGAGCACCTGGTGCGGCCGCGGCTGCTTGGCCTCTCCGGCGGCCCGACCATCAACTTCATCAATGGCGGGCTGATCATGCTGGCGGTTGTGCTGCTGATGGCGCCGCTGCCGCTGGTACCGCTGGTCAATACGCTGCCGGCCATTGCGGTCATGCTGCTGTGTTTCGGCATGGCCGAGCGCGACGGCGTGGTCATCGCGCTCGGCTATTTCATGACCCTGGTGTCGCTCGCCTACGTCGGCAGTCTGCTGCTGCTCGTGTTCTACGTGGGCATGCGCCACGAGCAGGTGCTCGACATCGTGCGCGGCTGGTTCTCCTGAAGCCGGTTCACGGGCCGCCGGCTCAGCGCCGGTCGATCTCCTCGAGCAGCGCCTTTGCGCCGTACACCTTGTCCATCGCCTCGCGCATGTAGGCCGGGTGCACGCCGATCGAGCGGTTCATCCGCTCATCGAACCAGTAGCTGCCCGAGATCGAGTGGATGTTGCCGTCGAAGGCCAGACCGACGATCTCGCCCTGTGCATTCAGCATCGGGCTGCCGGAGTTGCCGCCGACGATATCGTTGTTGGTCGTGAAGTTGGCCGGCGTCGTCATCGTCAGGCGGTCCTTCGCGGCCAGCCAGCGCGGCGGGATCTTGAACGGCGGTTCGCCGGTCGCGCGCTCGAAGGCGCGTGATAACTCGGTCCACGGCCGCACTTCCTCGCCTTTCTCGTCCCAGCCCATCATGGCGCCGTACGAAAGCCGGAGCGTGAATGTCGCATCCGGATAGTCGCTGGTGCCGTATGCGGCGAAGCGGGCCTTCGCAATGGCTTCCTGTCCGCGCTGCACCGGTCCCTCGACCTGTTCCTCGAAGCGCTTGCGCAGTTCCCGCGCGGTCGGATCCACCGCCGCGGCGAGACGGATTATCGGGTCCTGGCTTGCCGCGATTGCGGCCTGGCCGCCGTCGTAAAGTGCGAGACGCGCCGCCGGATCCGCGAGCTTGCTGTCGCCGACGAGGCGCGCGGCGAGCGTGTCGGGCGAATCATTGCCGAACACCTGGCGCACCAGCGGATGATCCGGGCCGAGCCATTCGCGCATGCGTTCGAGGCCGAATGACAGGCGCAGGATCTCGAACGCCGGATAGACCGGAACCGGCGCCTCCAGTCCCTGCTTGACGGCGGTCAGCCGCGTTTCCGTGAACTCCGCCAGGCGGGCCTCGTTCGACTTGGCGCGTTCGGCGGCCGCGCGCACCAGCGTGCGTGCGTAAACGAACAGCTGGCTGTTGAAGGCCGCGCCGCCCTCGATGAACGTATGCGGCACGAGCATGTCGCGCCAGACGAGCTGTGCTTTCTCGATGTCGTCCCAGGCCGACGCGGAACCCGCCAACGCGGAATTCGAGGCGACCGAGGTGCGAAGCGCCTGCTCCTTGCCGCCGGCGGCTTCGAACAATGCCGGATCCAGCAGCGCATCGAACTGCTTGCGGCGCACCTTGATCGCGTTTTCGATCTGGTTCAGGTAGGACTCGGTCGTCCGGCGCGGTTCTTCGCCGGTCTTCGCATACTGCAATATGCGACCGCGCAGTTCCGAGAAACGCATCAGCCAGAACGGCATGAAGGCCGTGCGTTGCGTTTCGAGCTGCGCGACGGTCAGCAGGCGGTCGGTGTTGCCGGGATGGCCGGAGACGAATACGGGATCGCCGGGATCGGCGCCGTCCCAGTTGATGCGCAGGTGGTTCGGCGTGCTGGCCGGCTTGCCGTTTTCATATGCACGCAGGATCGTCATGTCCAGGCACCAGCGCGGGAACTGGAAGTTGTCCGGGTCGCCGCCGAAGGCCGCGATGTCGCGCTCCGGTGCGAATACGAGGCGCACGTCCTCGTAGCGCTTGTACTTGTAGAGCCAGTACTGGCCGCCCTGGTACAGCGTGACGCGCTCGCACTTCAGGTCGCCGCCCGCGGATTTCTCCGATGCTTCCTCGCAGGCCTGCTCGAGCCGCGTCAGTTCGCTCCGGCGCGCTTCAACGATCGCGTCGTCCGCAGTGCCCGCGGTCGCCTTCGCCACCTGCGCGGTAACGTCTTCGGTGCCGACCAGCACCGAGATCGAATCGTCGCCGCAGCGCGGCTCCTGTTCGCGTGATCCCGCGAGGAAGCCGTTGCCGACCAGGTCGTTCTCGGGCGTCGAGTTGTTCGCGATGCATTCTTCCGCGCAATGGTGGTTGGTCAGGATCAGCCCGTCGCGGGAGATGAAGGATCCGGTGCAGCCGCTGTCGAGCCGCACCGTGCCTTCGCGCACGCGTTTCAGCCAGGCGCTGTCGAGGTTGACCCCGTACTTGTCGGCGATGGCCGCGCGCGGCGGGTTATCGAAGGTCCACATGCCTTCATCGGCCACGGCAATACAGCTGGCAAGCGCGGCGAGCGCCGCTACGGAGAAACGCTTCATCGGAAACCTCGGTCGATTCGCAGGGCCGCGAGCGTGCGGCAGGGCGTTCATGGTAGCGGCTGGACGGCCGTCGGGGACAGTGCGATCAACCGGTCGGCGCAGCCGCCGGGCCATTCGTCGTGTCGGTGACCCGCGGCGCCGGCCGGTAGGCCGGCGGCGGGTCACGCTCGGGCGAGCGCACGCCCGGGCAGGTCGCCTGCGCCGGGTCGAAAAAGAGCGTGAGCAACGCGATCGCGGCCATTGGCTGACCGTCGCGGTAGGCCGGCGTCAGGCGCGAAGCGCGCGCGATCGTGAGCGCCGTCTTATCGAACAGGCCGCGTGGCGTGGCGGAGAGGATGCGCGCCTGCCCGATCGCGCCCTGTGCATCGGTCCGCACCTCGAGTGTCACGCGGCCGTTCTGGCGCTGCTCGCAGGCTTCCATTGGAAAGGGTGCGCTCGCGAGCATGATCGCGGGCACCGCCGCGAGCGTCGAATCAGGGAGCCGGAACTCGAACCGGCGCGTTTCGCGCCGCGCGCCGCCGGGCTCGAGCCGCCAGCGGCTGATCGCTTCGAGCGCCGCCGCCTCGAATGGACCGCGCGGCATGGCGCTGATGACGCGAGGATTGACGATGCTCCCGTCCGCCGCGCGATCGAACTCGACTTCGACATAGCCCTCGACGCGCTGCTGCAGCAGCTTGGGCGGATAGGTGGGCACCGGCTGGCCGCGGTCGAGCGAAGTCGTACGCACGTCCACGGTGTCAACCAGTGCGAAGCGCACGCGCGTCACGAGCCGGCACTCGACCGGCGCGCCGCGGGCGCGCGCGGGTCGGAAGCGCCAGCTGCGTACGCCCGCGACCGCAGCCTGCTCGAAGAAACCGCGCGGCTCGCCGCGAAGCGCGCGCACCCAGCCGACAGTTCCGTCGCGCAGTACCGTCAGGGCGACTTCGACCGAGCCTTCCACGCCGATTTCGCGCACGGCGGGCGGATAAGCTGGCGCCTCGCGATGGAGCGCGACCGGTGGCTCGATGCCCGGCTGGTCGCAGGGCACCCAGGCGCGGGCCGCCGGCGCGGCAAGGATCACGAGCAGGAAAGCGCCCGTCGCGCGTCTCATTCAGCCGTCGCCAGCAGCAGTTGTGTGCCTTCAGGCGCGACCAGCAGCGCATGGCGCGCGGGATCGAGGCTGCCGGGCAGGCGGCGCGCGAACTCGAAGCCCGCGTTTGTGAGTCCGGCGATGCGCTTTGGCATGTCGGCATCGGTAAACGTCAATGCCGGGCGCGTGAGCGTGCCCGGCAGCAATAGCGCGACGTTCAGCGAATCGCTGGTCAGGCCGACATGCGGATACGGTTCAGCGCCTTCCTCGACCGGCACGAAGCCGATGCGCTCCCAGAATCGGCCGGACCGGTCGATGTCGGCGACCGGCAACGCGACTTCCTCGAACCAGCCGAGCCGCGTGAATTCCCCGGGCGCGCGCGGCGCCGGCGAATAGGTGCGCGCCTCGAGCAAGCGGATCAGCTGGCCCCCAGGCGCCGCGAAACTCGCCTCGTTGAATACGTCGCTGCCGAGTCTGCGATCCAGGATGTCGACACCCAGAGCCTCCAGCGCATCGAGATGCCGCTGGAGATCCGGCAGCACGAAAGCCAGCAGCGGCGACTGCGGCAGCTCCTGCTGATGCAGCCCGATGGCTAGTCGCCCGTCGGTGACGACCGCATAGGGATAAGGCCAGGCCTCGCCGGTCGTCACCTGCGTGAAGCCCAGCCGCTCATAGAAGGCGAGCGAGTCCAGCACGTCGGGCGCATGCACGCTGATTTCGAGGAAGCGCCCGATCACGGCCGCCGTCCCGCCTTGACGCGCGCGGCGATGAGCCGTGCGAAGCAGTCAATCTGCGCCGGATCGTCGTTGAGCGCCGGGATGTAATCGAAGTGATGGCCGCCGGCGTCGATGAAGGTGGCACGGCCGCGGATTGCGATTTCCTCGAGCGTTTCCAGGCAATCCACCGAGAAGCCGGGACAGATCACCGAGAGCTTGCGCACGCCTGCGCGCCCCAGAGCGGCGAGCCGCTCCTCGGTGTACGGTTCGAGCCAGCGCGCGCCGCCAACCCGCGACTGGAATGCGATGGACCATTGCGCAGGCGACAGTGCCAGCCGGTCGGCGACCAGGCGCGCGGTTGCCTCGCATTGCGCGCCGTACGGATCGCCGGCATCGGCATTGCGACGCGGGATACCATGGAATGAAAAGAGCAGGTGCTGTTCCGCGGAGATCCACTTGCCGCGCGCGGCGACGCTGCCGGCGATTGCAGCGATATGATCCGGCTCTGCGTGGTAGTCCTCGATCACCGACAGTTCCGGCGGCGTGGGCCAGCGGGCGATGGCAGCCTGCACGCGATCCATCACCGATGCGGTCGTCGTGCGCGAATACTGGGGATAGAGCGGTAGCACGACCAGGTGCCGGGTGCCGGCGGCCCGCAGCGGCTCGAGCGCGGCGGCAATGGAGGGGTTGCCATAGGTCATGCCCATCGCGATCGCAGGAACCGGCGAAACGAGTGCCTGGAGCCTGCGCCCGAGCGCGGTGACGACAGCCTGGGTCCCCGTCATGAGCGGCGAACCGGCATCGGTCCAGATCTCGCGGTAGGCGCGGGCACTGCGGCGCGGGCGCAGCGGCAGCACGAAGCCGTTGAGGATCAGCCACCACGGCAACCGCGGCAGGTCGACGACCCGCCGGTCCCACAGGAACTCCGCTAAAAATCGCCGCACGGCCGCCGGCGTCGGCGCGTCGGGCGTGCCGAGATTGGCGACCAGAACGCCCGTTTCTGACATGAGGCGACGATACCCCACGCTAAAAGGGGTCGCATCCCCTTACTGCAAAGGGTCTTCAAAGGGGTCGCATCCCCTTACCCAAGGGGTCGCATCCCCTTTCACTTCCGCCCTTCAACAGAGAGGACGTCTTGAAAGGGGATGCGACCCCTTTGAAGTAGTCCTGCTAAAAAGAAACGGCGGCCGGGAACCAAGTCCCGGCCGCCGCATTGCCGATCGAAACGCTTACTTGCCGAAGCTGTAGCGAACGCCTGCCAGGATGCTCGAGAAATCCCCGATGTCCTGGTATTCGAGGGATG
>JALYJS010000096.1 GCA_030799345.1 Pseudomonadota bacterium
AGTTGTAGCCGGCGAAGGGTTTCATCGCCATCGGATCGCGGCGCACGACGCCGACGTCTCCGGTTGCAGCCGCGGTCGTCTCGGATGCCATGCCGGCCCCGACCAGCACGCCATGGGCCCAGTCCCGTGCCTGATAGACGAGCGGCGCGAGCGTCCGCCGGCGGCCGCCAAACACCAGCGCGGTGATCGGCACGCCTTCGGGCGCCTCGGTCTTCGGCGAATAACTCGGATTCTGCTTTGCGGCCACCGTGAACCGGGAATTCGGGTGGGCAGCGGGTCCCTTTGCCGGATCGTAAGGGCGGCCCTGCCAGTCAGTCACCGGCTTGCCTTGGTCGAGACCCTCCCACCAGGGCTGGTTGTCCGCCGTCATGCCGACGTTCGTGAATATCGTGTCGTGCCGGATCATCTCGTAGGCGTGGCGATTGGTTTCCGCATTCGTTCCGGGCACGACGCCGAAGTAACCGGCTTCGGGATTGATCGCCCACAGCCGCCCGTCCGCGCCCGGATGCAGCCAGGCAATGTCGTCGCCTACCGTCCAGATTTTCCAGCCCGGCATCGTCGCCGGCGGGATCAGCATTGCGAGATTGGTCTTGCCGCAGGCCGATGGGAACGCGCAGGCGAGGTAATGCGTTTCGCCTGCCGGATTCTCGATGCCGACGATCAGCATGTGCTCGGCGAGCCAGCCTTCCTGGCGTGCCTGCCAGCTCGCAATCCGGAGCGCATGGCACTTCTTGCCGAGCAGCGCGTTGCCGCCGTAGCCGGATCCGAAGCTCTGGATCTCCAGGGACTCCGGGAAGTGCATGATGAAGCGGCGCTTGGGGTCGAGCTCCCCGATCGAGTGCAAACCCCGGACGAAGACGCCGTCTTTGGCGATGCGGTCGAGTGCCGCCTTGCCCATCCGGGTCATCAGCCGCATGTTCGCCGCAACGTAGGCACTGTCCGTGATCTCGACACCGCACCGGGCCAGGGGTGAATCGATCGGCCCCATGCAATACGGAATCACATACATCGTGCGCCCGCGCATGCAGCCCTCGAATAGCGCGTCCATTTTCTTGCGCGCTTCCGCCGGCGCCATCCAGTGATTGTTGGGTCCGGCATCCTCCTCACGTTCCGGACAGACAAACGTCAGGTGCTCGACACGGGCGACGTCCTTCGGGTGTGAGCGGTGCAGGTAACAGTCCGGGAACGATCTGGCGTCGAGCGCGAGCAGTTCGCCGGATGCGAGCATGCGATCCAGCAGTTCGCGGTATTCCTGCTCCGAGCCGTCGCACCAGTGCACGCGCTCGGGTCGCGTGCGCTCTGCAACCTGCTCCACCCAGCGGAGGAGGGTTTGGGGCGCCGATGCGGGCGCTGTCAGTCGGTCCGGTGCAGTCGCCATGCCAGTCTCACGGGGGATCAGCAGAGATTATAAGCAGGCTAGCCGGACCTGGCCGAATTAGACTCCCGGGATGCAACCGATGGGTCAATTTGCGCGATTACTGGGCCCCGACGGGCCGCTGGCCCGCGTCATCGAGGGCTTTGAGTCGCGCCGCGAACAGCAGGTGATGGCGGACTGGGTCGGGGAGACGCTCGATGCGCGCGGCATGCTCGCGGTCGAGGCGGGTACCGGCACCGGGAAGACCTTCGGGTATATGGTGCCCGTGCTGCTGTCCGGGCGTCAGGCCATCATTTCCACCGGCACGCGGACACTGCAGGACCAGTTGTTCCATCGCGACCTGCCGACAGTCGCGCGCGCGCTCGGCCGGCCGGCGCGGGTCGCGCTGTTGAAAGGCCGCGCGAATTACCTGTGCCGGCACCGGCTCGAACTGACCGAAACGCTGCCGGGACTGCCCGGCATTGCCCCGCCCGACGGCCGGATGGTCGCGCGCATCCGCAAATGGTCGCGCACCACAGTCACCGGCGATCTGTCCGAAGTGAAGAGCCTGCGCGACACGGACCCCGCATGGGCCGCCGTGACCTCGACGCGTGAGAACTGCCTCGGCGCCGACTGTCCGCAATTCGGGAGATGCCACGTGGTGGCTGCGCGCCGCGAAGCGCAAGCGGCCGACATCGTCGTCGTGAATCACCACCTGCTGCTGGCGGACCTCGCGATGAAGGACGAAGGTTTCGGCGAACTGCTGCCCGGCACCGAGGCAGTCGTGCTCGACGAGGCGCACCAGGTGCCGGAAATCGCCGCGCAGTTTTTCGGGCGCTCGCTGACCACGCGACAGCTCGGCGCGCTGTCGCGCGACGCGCTGGCCGAACTGGGGCGTGCGGGGCTTGCGCACGGCGAGGTGCGCCAGCGAATCGCGGCGCTCGACGAGGCGGCCCTGCAGGCGCATTCCGAGATTGCGGGCCTGGGCGAGCGCGTTGAGTGGGAAGCCGTGCCGGAATCGTTTCCGGCGGCGCTCGACGACACCCGCGATGCGTTGCGGCGGCTGGGCGAGGAACTGGCGTTGGCCGATCCCGAGGATCCGGGCCTGCGGCAGTGCGCGCGCCGCGCGACCAAGCTCGCGGAGACACTCCATGCGTTGCTGGACCTCGAGGCGGACAGTGGCCTGCGCTGGGTCGAGCCGGGATCGCGTGGCTTCACGCTGTCCTTCACGCCCTTCGAAGTGGCGACGCGGCTCGGTGAGCTGATGAAGTCGCAGGGCGGCGCCTGGATCTTCACCTCGGCGACGCTCGCGGTCGGGGACGATTTCTCGCATTTTCTCGGCCGCATCGGCGCACCCGCGGCGCCGTCGGTGCGCATCGACAGCCCGTTCGATTTCCCGCGCCAGGCACTGCTTTATCTGCCATCCGGGATGCCGGATCCCGGCAGCCGCGAGCACACGGGCCGCGTCATGGATACGGCGCTGCCCTTGATCGAAGCCGCCGGCGGCCGCAGCTTCCTGCTGTTCACCAGTCATCGCGCACTGCGCGAGGCGGCGCGCCTGCTCGAATCACTGCCGGGGTTCACGCGCCGATACCCGCTGCTCGTGCAGGGAGAGGCGCCGCGTGAATCCCTGCTGAAGCAGTTTCGCGAGCTCGGCAATGCCGTGCTGCTCGGTAGCGCCAGCTTCTGGGAAGGCGTGGACGTGCGCGGGCATGCGCTTGCCGTCGTCGTCATCGACAAGCTGCCATTCGCCGCCCCGGAAGACCCGCTGCTGAAAGCGCGGCTGGAGGGCATACGGCGCCGCGGCGGCAATCCATTCCGGGATTTCCAGTTGCCGCAGGCGGTGCTCGCCCTGAAACAGGGCTTCGGCCGGCTGATACGCG
>JALYJS010000241.1 GCA_030799345.1 Pseudomonadota bacterium
AATCGCTCGGCGGCGGCGACGTGCATGCGCGAACTTCGGGAGTGGTCGATCACCTCGCGGACAATGACGCGCACGCGCTCGCCATGGCGCGCGAGATCGTCGGCGCGCTCAACCATCACCCAACATCCTGGCTGGACCGTCAGGAACCCGCCGAACCCGTTTATCCGGCCAGCCAGATCTACGGGCTCGTGCCGCGCGACCTGCGCCAGCCCTACGACGTGCGCGAGGTCATCGCGCGCATCGTCGATGGCTCGGAGTTCCACGAGTTCAAGGCGCTTTATGGCAAGACGCTGGTCTGCGGCTTTGCGCACATCTGGGGCCGGCCGGTCGCCGTGCTCGCCAACAACGGCATCCTGTTCTCCGAGTCCGCGCTCAAAGGCGCGCATTTCGTGCAGCTCGCAAACCGCCGCCGAGTGCCGCTCCTGTTCCTGCAGAACATCACGGGCTTCATGGTCGGCAAGCGCTATGAAGCGGGCGGCATCGCGCGCGACGGCGCCAAGATGGTGACGGCCGTCGCCTGCTCGACGGTGCCAAAGCTGACGGTCGTGATCGGCGGCTCGTTCGGCGCCGGCAATTACGCCATGTGCGGGCGCGCCTATGGCGGCCGCTTCCTGTGGTCGTGGCCGAATGCGCGGATCTCGGTGATGGGCGGCGAACAGGCCGCGAGCGTGCTCGCGACCGTGCGCAGGGACGGCATCGAAGCGAAGGGCGGCAGCTGGCCGGAAGCGGACCAGCAGAAGTTCGCCGCGAACATCCGCGATCAGTATGAGCGCCAGGGCAATCCCTATTACGCGAGTGCGCGGCTCTGGGACGACGGCGTCATCGACCCGGCGGACACGCGGCGTGTGCTGGGCCTCGCGCTCGACGTGGTCGCGACCGGCCCGGCGCCGGCGCCGGAATCCTACGGCGTGTTCCGGATGTAATGCCGATGCTTCTCACCGAACACGACCCACGCGGCATCGCCACGCTGACGCTCGACCGTCCGGCGCAGCGCAACGCGCTCTCCGCCGAGCTGGTCCAGCAGCTCACCGACGCGCTCGCGGCACTGGCAACCGACCCCGCGGTACGTATCGTGCTGCTGAAGGGCGCCGGCGACGTGTTCTGCGCCGGCGCCGACATCGGCGAGATGCGCGCCGCGGGCGCAGCCACCCAGGAAGCGAACGAAGCGGATTCACGCCGCTTTGCGACGCTGCTCGCCCGGCTCGAGGCGCAGCCGCAGCCGACTGTCGCCGTCGTGCATGGCGCCGCCTACGGCGGCGCGATCGGGCTGATTGCCGCCTGCGATATCGTCATTGCCGCAGGCAGCGCGCGTCTCGCCTTGTCCGAGGTTCGCCTCGGACTGATACCCGCGATGATCTCGCCGTACGTGATCCGCGCGATCGGCGAGCGTCAGGCACATCGCTGGTTCCTGACCGGCGAGGCCATGGACGCGGCGACGGCCGAACGCATCGGGCTCGTGCACGAATGTATCGCCGACGCGGAGCTGCCGGAGGCGGTGGCGGCGATGACGGATGCCCTGCTCGCAGGCGGGCCGTTCGCGCAGACCGAGATCAAGCGGCTGCTCCGTCGCGTGACCGGACGCGGCAAGGAATCGGACGATTCACTGCTCGCCGAGACCGCGCGCTGGATCGCGCGCATCCGCGCCGGCGACGAGGGCCGTGAAGGACTCACAGCATTCCTCGAACGGCGCAAGCCGCGCTGGATGCGCGGCGAATGAGCATCCGGCGGCTCCTGATCGCCAATCGCGGCGAGATCGCCTGCCGCGTCATCCGGACCTGCCGCCGTCTCGGCGTGCAGGCCATCGCCGTGTATTCGGAAGCGGATCGCGACGCGCTGCACGTGCGCATGGCGGACGAATCGGTCGGCATCGGCCCCGCGCCGGCACGCGAATCCTACCTCGACGTCGCGGCAGTCCTGGAAGCGGCGCGCAACACCCGCGCGGATGCGATCCACCCGGGCTACGGTTTCCTGTCGGAGAACGCGGCTTTTGCCCAGGCTTGCGCCGCGGCCGGCATCGTCTTCGTGGGACCGGGCCCGGCCGCGATCACGGCGATGGGATTGAAGCACGAGGCAAAGGCCATCGTCGCAAAGGCCGGCGTGCCGGTCGTACCCGGTTACATGGGCGACGACCAGTCGCCGGCGCGGCTCGCAAAGGAAGCGGCCGCGGTC
>JALYJS010000243.1 GCA_030799345.1 Pseudomonadota bacterium
ACGGGCACATCGGCGACGCTCTGCGATGCGACGGCGCGCGACAGGACCTCTTCAAGGCGCTCGACTGCCTCGCCATCGCTTCCAGTGAACGGGCTCCTCAATCCGCTCGCGGCAATGTCGCCGAGCGACCAGTACGGCTTCGGCTCCGGTGACCGGCCCGGCAGCCGATGCCGTCCGAACTCAAGAAGAGTGCCAGGCGGCAACTTCCGGATGCCGCGATAGATCGACTGCGGCGCCGGGACATAGCCCCGATGCAGGTAGATCGCGAGCTGATTGCGGTCGACTTCGGCAAGGAAACCAGGATGTGCGCGGAGAGACTTCAGTTCCGAACCGAAGAGCAACAGATTCCCCTGCTCCCCGTAGTACATCGGCTTCTCGCCCAGACGATCGCGTGCGAGCGTCAGGCATTGATTGTGCCGGTCCCATAGCGCCAGTGCGAACATCCCGACGGTCATGCGAAGAGCGGCCTCCGTGCCCCACCGGTCGAACGCCGCAAGCAGCGATTCGGTGTCCGATTGCCCCCGCCACGCGGGTTGTGCCCCGTCGCGGGCGAGTGCTGTCCGGATTTCAAGGTGGTTGTAGATCTCGCCGTTTGTCACAAGTACGTACCGGCCCGAGTGGGAAGTCATCGGCTGACTGCCCGCGGCCGACAACTCGAGAATCGAAAGTCGCCGGTGTCCGAGTGCGATGCCGGCATCTGCATCAATCCATTCGCCGGAGCCGTCCGGGCCGCGATGCGCGAGGCATCCGGTCATTTTCACGAGCTCATCGCGGGCGCCTGGAGCAAGCCCCCCGGTGCGGCTGAAAAAGCCCGTTACTCCGCACATGGCAGCAGCAACGCTTCCCATTGCGCCATGATCAATTCCTGCCCGAATCGCTCCCGGACTTTCATCGCCTCGCGGCCGAGCCGCAAGCGCAACTCCGGCTGGGCCATCAATTCAGCCATGGCGCGGGAGAGCGCCCGCACATCCTCGACCGGTACCAGACGGCCGTTGACCCCGTCATCGATCATTTCCGCCGGTCCCGCGGGGCAATCGGCGCTGACCACGACGGCGCCCATTCCCATGCTTTCGAGCACGGCATTTGGAAATCCTTCAAAGCGTGACGGCTGGACGACGAGACCCGCTCGTGCCATCCAGTTCTGGACATCCCGGACGCGGCCGTGAAATTCCACGTGATCGCGTAGCCCGAGTTCATCGCGGAGCCGAAGCAAGGCTGCGCGCTCCGGACCTTCCCCCAGTATGACGACTCGCCAGCCCGGAAAGTCCTGCGAGATACGCGCGTAAGCCTCGAGCAGCAGATCGAAGCCCTTCTCGCTCTTGAGCGCGCCCACGCCCAGTACCAGCTTCTCCCGGTCGGCCGCAGCCCTTGGCAACGAGCGCAGGGCATTGGGAATGACACGGGGTTTCGTCCGCCAGTTTATCCGGATCCACTCGGCACTCGCACGCGTCTGGCATACGATTCCGGCGGAAAAGCGATAGACCATCCGCCTGAGAATTCGCCATTCGTATGGCAGCCCGATCTCGCGCGCCGGCTGCGTCCGCTCCGAAACTATGACGCGCAAGCCAAGTCCGAAAGCGGCAAGTATCGTCGGCACGTTGCTGCGTGTCAGAAAGCTCAGCACGGCATCCGGGCGCGATTCGAGCAGATGCCTCCTGAGCTTGAACACCCGCCGCAAGTTGACACGGATTCTGCCCGGCGACTCGTCGTTCAGGTAAACACGACTGATTCTGCTGTCCGTATCATAGAAATCGGTTGTTGTGGGCCCGGTCCAGGTCGCAAGCGTCACACGCAAACCGCGTGCAGACCAGTAGTTAGCCATGTCGGTCATCTGCCGTTCGGCTCCGCCGCATTCCAGCGAGGTCGTCACCAGCAGCAGATGGATGGGCTTGCGCGAAGCCGAGCTATCCACGCCGCTTTCGCGCGATCGCCATGAATGAGTGGCCACAGTAGCCGGCAATCGAGTGCCTCACGATACCCCGCAGCATCCTCTTCGGAAGCGACCCCCGCGAACCCAGCAGCCATCGAACAGGTCGCCGCAGGCTGCTCATGTCTTCAAGCATCGATGTTTCCGGAGCGATACCGCGCATCTGCAGCAGGTCAAACCCGTGTCGCTCGAGTTCCGACAATACCTCCCCCTTCCCTAACGCGAACTGATAGAAGTCTTCCGGCTCCGAAGTGAAATCCTCGCGCGGAAAATCGCCATTCCATGCCTTGAGCCGCCGGTAGGGTGAAAACCACGGCGCAGTCAGGAACAGGAGCCGTCCAGGCCGGAGTACACGATGCGCTTCCGCAAGAATTGCGTCGTAGCCGGTCCAGAAATGTTCGATGACCCCGATCGACCAGTAGCCGTCGAAGGAATCCGCGGGAAACGGCAACGACCTGACATCGCCTTCGCGGATATCGAGACCTGGATATTCGAGACGGGCCTGCTG
>JALYJS010000289.1 GCA_030799345.1 Pseudomonadota bacterium
TGGTTGCCGGAGCGTCCGCTTGGCAACTCGAGACCGCGGTCGATCTCGTCCTTGGTCGCATTCGCCATCAGTTCGTCGAGAAACCGGCTGACCTGCCTGACGTTGCGCGCCGACTCGGACAGGCCCTTCTTGCCCGCGTCGAGCTCCTCGAGCACGCCCATCGGCAGGTAGATGTCGTGTTCCTCGAACCGGAAGATCGCGGCGGGATCGTGCATCAGCACGTTGGTATCGAGCACGAACGCGCGCCCGGCGCCCCTGGCGGAACGGGCCTTGATCATGGGCTTTTGCGCAGCTCGCGCGCGGCTTCAAGGACCTGTTCCGCATGGCCCGCGACGCGGACCTTGCGCCATTCCCGGCGCACCACTCCTTTGGCGTCGACCAGGAAGGTACTTCGTTCGATGCCCATCACTTTCCTGCCGTACATGTTTTTCTGTTTCCAGACGCCTAACAGGGACGCGACCTCGTGTTCCTCGTCGGAGCCGAGTTCGAACGGCAATTTCATCTTGTCGCGGAAGCGCCGGTGCGAATCGAGTGTGTCCGTGGAGATTCCGATGATCGTCGTACCGGCGCGGCGAAACGCGGGCGCGAGGTCGCGGAAGGTGGCGCCTTCCAGCGTGCAGCCCGGCGTATTGTTGCGCGGATATAAATACAGGACCAGTCCGCCCGCCCGCCGGGCACGGGAGCGAAACTCGCCGGCGGTCGTCGGCAGCGTGAATTCCGGCAGTCTGTCGCCGACGCTGGGTCCGGGCATCGCGTGTCAGTTCTTGACCGGCTCGAGGATGGCGTCGAGATTCATCTGGTCGCAGAAGTCCATGAATTCCTCGCGCAACGCGCCGACGTGGATGCGCGTAGGCACGTTGATGACCATGTATATGGAGAACATCTGCGCGCCGGTATGCGCGGCTGCGTAGCTTCGCGTCGACAGCTCGCCAATGTCGATGCCGCGGGTGGAAAAGAAGCCGGACAGGCCCGCAACGATGCCTGCCTGATCGATGCAGACCACGTCGACCGAGTACGGAACCATGTCCTCGCGCACCGGGCGCTGTGCCGTGCGGCGCACCTGGATCGTCACGCCGGAGGTTTCCGCGAGCTTGCCGAGATCGGTCTCGATCCGGGCGATGGAATGCCAGTTGCCGGCAACCAGCAGCAGCATTGCGAAATCGGAACCGAGAGCGGTCATCCGGCTTTCACTGATGCTGCCACCGCATTCCGCTACGATCCGCGACAGGTCGTGAACCAGACCGATGCGGTCGTCGCCAATGGCTGAAATTGCAATGAATTGCTTCATTCGGGCAGGGAACGCGGGCGTGGCAGCCAGTTTACCGGTTACCGGGTGGCGATGATATCGCGGTCGCCGCGCGGCTTGCGCCGGGCTCCCGCGCGCCAGTACGATCCCGCCTCCAGTTCCGGCCGGTCGGCCGGGAGGTACGATGTTCCGTGGCAGTCTCGTCGCGTTGGTGACGCCGATGACGGAGTCCGGCGACGTGGATCACGTCGCGTTCGGGCGGCTGCTCGACTGGCACACGCGCGAGGGCACGGATGGCATCGTCGTCTGCGGCACGACCGGCGAATCGCCGACCGTCAGCGCAACCGAAGCGGCCGAGCTCGTGCAGATCGCCGTCCAGCGGATCGGTGGCCGCATTCCCGTGATCGCGGGCACGGGCGGCAATTCGACCGCGGAAGCCGTCGAGCGCACGCGCGCTGCCTGCGAACTGGGTGTCGATGGCGTGCTGATCGTGACACCTTATTACAACCGCCCGCCGCAGGAAGGCCTGTACCGGCATTTCCACATGGTCGCGGACGCGGCCAGCGTGCCGCTGCTGCTCTATAACGTGCCGTCGCGCACTGCCTGCGACCTGCTGCCCGCGACGGTCGAGCGTCTCGCGAGCCATCCACAGATCATCGGCATCAAGGACGCGACCGGCAGCATCGAGCGGGGCAGGGAAATCCTGCGCCGCTGCGGCGACGATTTCCTGCTGCTGTCCGGCGACGACGCCAGTTGCCGCGATCTGATCGCTGCGGGCGCACAGGGCGTGATCACGGTGACCGGCAATGTCGCACCGCGGCTGATGCGCGAGATGGTGGACATGGCCCTCGCCGGGGATCATGACGGCGCGCGGGAACTCGACGACCGGCTCGCCGGTCTGCACACTGCGTTGTTCGTCGAATCGAACCCGATACCGGTCAAGTGGGCACTGGGCAGGCTCGGCCTGATCGGGACGGGCATCCGCCTGCCGCTGGTCGCGCTGGCGGACATGCATCGGGAAACGGTCATCGCGGCCATGCGCCGTGCCGGAGTGAATGAACCATGATCTTGATGATGCGCTGGATTGCGGTGACGACCGCCGTTGCAATTGCAGCCGGCTGCGGACTGCTGCCGGACGCCTATACCAGCTGCCAGGAGCCCCAGCCGTACCAGTCCGCGCGGACCGAAACTCCGTTGCAGGTTCCGTCCGGATCGGATATGCCCGATACGCGCAATGCGCTCAGCATTCCAGAAGTCAGCGCGCCGGAGCGCCCCGTGGACGGCGATGCCTGTCTCGATCATCCGCCCAGCTATGGGTCCGCGCAGTCGCAGACGGACTGAAACCGCCGCTTGCCGCTTGTCGGAGCACGCTGACTTGAACGTCAGCGCTCTTTAACGGCTCGCAGGCTGATCCGCTGATACGACCGCGCTGCCCATTCGGGTCCACTGGAGGCGTTCTTTTACTTCGACAGGGATGTCGGTCATGTCATTACGCCGCTGGATACCTGCCTTCGTATTGCCGCTCGTCGTCGTCGCGTCATGCGCGGGGTCACCTGAGCGTCCGGTGATGGAATTGACGCGAGCGAAGACCCTGATCGACCAGGCCGAGAAAACCGGGGCTCCCCGATTCGCAGCCGCAGAACTCGAGCGGGCCCGCAACAAAGTAGCTGCCGCGGAATCCGCTGCGGCCAACGGCGAGCAGGAAACTGCGCGGCGCCTCGCGACGGAAGCCGCGCTCGATGCCGAATACGCCGCTGCGCTCGCTTCCGCGGGGGAGGCGAAGCAGGCCGAAGAGGAAATACAGAAGAGTGTGGAGTCGCTGCGCGATGAAGCAGCACGCCGGCCCGATGGCTCCACGGATCGCCCATAAGGAGTTGTCGTGAAATCCCCAGTTCTTCCTGTTGTCGCCGCTCTGGTTCTACTCGCGGGTTGTGCCACGACCCCCGAACGCATTCCGGAACTGGAAGACGCCCGCGCCAAGGTTCAGGCCCTGACCCAGGATCCGCTGGTGCAGCAAGCCGCCAGCCGGGAATTGACGGCGGCCCGCAATGCGCTACAGCAGGCGGAAGCGGCATTTAGCGAGCGCGAGCCCGAGGCACGCGTCAAGCACCTTTCGTACCTGGCCGCCCGGAATGCCGAGATCGGGCAGGCGCGGATCCAGGATGCCCGGTCGCGGGAAGCTGTGGGCAAGGCGGAGGCAGAGCGCAATCGCGTGCTTCTCGCCGCGCGGTCGCGTGAGGCAGAAGTCGCGAGGCAACAGACCGCGACCGCCCGGCAGGAAGCGTCCGAGGCACAACTCTCGGCCGCGGCCCAGGCGGAGGCGGCGGAGGCCGCTCGGCGCGCGCTGGCGGAACTGCAGGCCAAGCCGACGGAGCGCGGAATGGTGCTGACGCTAGGCGACGTCCTGTTCGACACCAATGAGGCGACATTGAAGCCTGGCGCCATGCTGGCCATGGACCGCCTCGCCCAATTCCTTGAATCCAACGCCGACACGCGGCTCATCATCGAAGGCCATACCGACAGCACCGGTTCGGACGCCTACAACCAGGAACTCTCGCAGCGGCGGGCACGAGCGGTCGCAAATGAACTGGTCAGCCGCGGCATTGCTTCCAGCCGGTTTGAAGCGATCGGGCGCGGAGAGGCCTTTCCCGTCGCGGGTAACGAAACGGCGGCCGGACGTCAACAGAATCGTCGCGTTGAAATCGTGTTCTCGGATCAATCCGGAAAATTCATCCAGGGCGTCGCCAGCACGCCGTGACCGGGGAATGCCACCCGGTCTGATGTTGATCCCTTGACGTTCGTCCGGTAGGCTTTCGCGCCCGCGGAGAGGTGGCCGAGCGGTCGAAGGCGCTGGACTGGAATTCCAGTAATACCCACAAGGTATTCGTGGGTTCGAATCCCACCCTCTCCGCCAGTTCAGTCGTCACGTTCCCCGGGATCGCGCTTTGATCCGCCCGCCGAGACCGATTCGTACGCGCGGGCGAATGCGACCAGGAACACCG
>JALYJS010000329.1 GCA_030799345.1 Pseudomonadota bacterium
ATATAGATCAGCGTGCAGATGGCGAGCGACCCCAGGATGCCGATCGGCATGTCGCGCTGCGGATTCTTCGCTTCCTGTGCCGCGGTCGAGACCGCGTCGAATCCGATGTAAGCGAAGAACACGACGCTCGCGCCCCGGACGACGCCATCGAAGCCGAAGCGGCCCGGGCCTTCCGCTTCCGGAATGAAGGGCGTCCAGTTGTCCGGGTCCACGTATTGCAGCGTGAACGCCATGAACAGCAGGATCACGCCGACCTTGATCGCGACGATCACGGCATTGACCATGGCCGACTGCGTGATGCCGCGATAGCAGAGCGCGGCGACCGCGAGCACGATCGCGACAGCCGGCAGGTTGATCAGCGCGCCCGTCGGCACGAGTCGCCCTTCGACGACATTGAGCGGCGCACTGGTGAGCGCTGCCGGCAACGCCAGGTTGGTCCCGAGCGCGCTGCCGATCGATTCGAGCAGCCCGGTGAAATAGCCTGACCAGCCGACCGCGACCGTCGCCGCCGCAAACGTGTACTCGAGCACGAGGTTCCAGCCGATGAACCAGGCCACCAGTTCGCCGAGCGTCGCGTACGCATAGGAATAGGCGCTGCCCGAGACCGGCAGCATTGCCGCGAATTCGGCGTAGCACAGGCCGGCAAAAGCGCAGGCGATGCCGGCCATGACGAAAGAAAGGATGATCGCGGGTCCCGCGTAATTGGCGGCGGCATTGCCGGTCATGACGAAGATACCGGCGCCGATCACAGCGCCGATGCCGAGCATCACCAGATGCCGCGCGGTCAGCACGCGCTTCAGCGTGGCTTCGCCCTCGAGGCTCCCTTCGACGTGCTCGCCGGCATCGACATGCGGCTGGGCCGTGACCGGCTGGGTGCGGAACAGGCTCGAGCTCATGCGGCATCCCCCCTGCGAAACCGTAGCGGACTCTAACCCAGCCCAAATGCGATTGCGAGAGCGCCCGGGAGGCTTATTGGCGCAGGTCGTCGTCGAGATACGGCGCAAAGAGCTCGATCAGCGCCGTGTAGACACGCGGATTGCCGACGATCAGGTTGCCGCCGTCGCAGTAATCGGTTCCCGCGAGCGTGCCGACGCGGCCGCCCGATTCCGTGATGAGCAGGTTGCCGGCGGCCGTGTCCCAGGGGGCTAGGCCGACTTCCCAGAAGCCGTCGAGCCGCCCCGCGGCGACGTAAGCGAGGTCGAGCGACGCGGCGCCCGCGCGACGCACGCCCGCCGTGCGATCCATCACCTGCTCCAGCATCGCGAGATACGGCTTGAGCCAGCGCTTGTTTTCGCGGAATGGAAATCCCGTGCCGATCAATGCGCCATCGAGCCCGAGACGCTGCGACACGCGCAGGCGGCGGCCATCGAGCTGCGCGCCGTCGCCGCGCGCGGCAGTGAACAGCTCGCCTTTCAGCGGGTCAAACACGACGGCGGCCTCCGCGCGATCGCGGTGGCGGCAGCAGATGGACACCGCGAACTGCGGAAACGCGTGCAGGAAATTGGTCGTGCCGTCGAGCGGGTCGATGACCCAGGTGTATTCGTCGCCGGCGTGATGCCCGCTTTCCTCGGCAAGGATGCCGTGATCGGGATAGGCCTTGCGGATCGCGGTGATCACGGCCTGTTCGGCTGCGCGATCGACATCACTGACGAAATCGTTGCGGCTCTTTTCGCTGACGCTGACGCCGCCGGCGCGGTCGAGGTTGCGCACGATCAGTTCGCCGGCGCGCCGCGCGGCGCCGACCGCGATGTTGACCAGGGGGTGCATGGTCCGCTCCAGCAGGACGGCTAGTAGAATACCCGCCATTCTCCGGGAATGGTCATGTCCGCCGCAATCAGCTTCGTTCTCGTCGACACCACCCATCCGGGCAACATCGGAGCCAGCGCCCGCGCGATGAAGAACATGGGGCTGTCGTCGCTGGTACTGGTCCGGCCGCAGTCGCACCCGGACCCCGAAGCGCTCACGCGCGCATCCGCCGCCGCCGATGTCGTTGCCGGGGCCCGTGTCGTGGCTGATGTCGCCACTGCGATCGCCGACTGTGGACTCGTGATCGGGGCGAGCGCACGACCGCGGAGCGCACGCCACCGCGTAGTGGACGCGCGCGCGGCAGCGCAGGAACTGAGGGCGGCATCGGCGCTGCGGCCAGTGGCCGTGCTGTTCGGCGGCGAGCGCAGCGGACTCGCAAATGAGGAACTCGCACGCTGCCATGCACTGCTGCGCATTCCGGCCGATGCGGAATACGAATCGCTGAATCTGGCGCAGGCCGTGCAGATTGTCGCCTACGAGATCCACATGGCCGGTCGGGTGCCGCATCACGGGGCCGAGGCGATGGCGCCGCCGGCGACCGCAAGGGAGATGGCGGCGCTCGATGCGCACCTCGACGGGGTGATGACGCGTGTCGGCTTCATGCACGCAGGCAACGCGGGCCAGATCAGCCCGCGCATCCGCCGGATGCTGTCGCGCGCGGCACCGGACGACGGCGAAGTGGGCATCCTGCGCGGACTGCTCGCGGCGATTGATCGGCGCATCCGGCCGCTGGACTGAGTTGCATGCCCGGCACTCCGATCTACCTGGACTACGCAGCAACCGCGCCGGTCGACCCCGCCGTCGCGCATGCGATGTGCGAGTGCCTGGGTGATGCGGCACTGCAGGGCAATGCGGCATCGGCGCACGCGGCCGGCCGTCTGGCGAGTGCACGGGTCGAGGCGGCGCGCGCGGAAGTCGCCGCACTGATTCACGCACCGCCGGAATCCATCATCTTCACCTCTGGCGCGACCGAGAGCGTCAATCTCGCGATCCAGGGCGCGGCGCGCGCGGCGCCGCGGGGAGCGCGCCACATCGTGACTTCGCGCATCGAGCATCGTGCCGGGCTCGACGCCTGCCGGCAGCTCGAGCAGGAGGGTTTCCGCGTCACGTGGCTGTCGCCGCAACCGGACGGTGCGATCGCGCCCGACGACGTCGCAGCCGCGCTCGCGCCCGATACGGCGCTCGTTTCACTGATGCACGCGAACAACGAGACCGGCGTGCTGAACGACATCGAGGCGATCGCCGCGCTATGCGATGCGCGTGATGTGGCGTTTCATGTCGATGCGGCGCAAAGCGTTGGGAAATTGCCGATCGACGTCGCCGATTCCGGCATAGCGCTCCTCAGTTTCTGTGCACACAAACTGGCGGGTCCAAAGGGTGTCGGTGCGCTCTACATCCGGCGCCGGCCGCGGCCTGCGCTCCGGCCCCTCCAGTTCGGCGGCGGACATGAGGCAGGGCTTCGTTCGGGCACGCTCGCGACGCACCAGCTCGTCGGCTTCGGCGTCGCCTGCCGGATCGCTGGCGCGATGCTCGCGGCGGAAGGCAGTCGCATTCGCAGGCTGCGCGAGCGGCTCTGGCAGGGCCTGCAGGCGGCGTCGCCGCTGTGGCGCAACGGCGCGGCGGAACCTTCGGTTCCCGGCATCCTGAATGTCGGCTTCGCCGGCGTCGAAGGGGAGAGCTTGCTGCTCGCGCTCGACGGTCAGCTCGCCGTTGCGAGCGGGGCGGCCTGCAGTTCGGCTTCGGCTGAGCCTTCCTACGTGCTGCGCGCACTGGGTTTGTCGGATCTCGCGATTCAGGCGTCGCTGCGCATCAGTCTCGGGCGCGCAACGACAACCGAGGACATCGATCGGGCCGCCGCGATCCTGGTCGCTTGCGTACAGCGCCTGCGCGCGGTGCTGCCGCCGGGCGCGCTGGAGCGCATCGTGTGAGCCACGGCGGACGCTACTCCGAGCGGGTCCGTAGCCTGTTTGAGACCTTGCCGGGCGCGGGACCTCTGCCCGACGGCGCAGGCCAGCCGGTCACCGGCGAAGCGATTGCGCTCGATCGCGGAGCCTGGGTGCGATTCGAGGCCCGAATCCAGGAGGGACGCTACGTCGCCTGCAGTTTCCGGGTGTGGGGCTGCCCGCACGTCCTGGCTGCCGCCGCGCACACCGCTGCACGACTCTCCGGTTCATCCGTCGGCGGCGAGGACAGGTGCGACGCGCGCGAACTCATCGCGACGCTCGGCGCTCCCGTCGAGAAACTCGGGCGGTTACTGGTGCTGGAGGACGCGCACAGCGGGCTGCTTGCGGCGGCCCGTGCGGTACAATCCGGTTGAATATGGCCATTACACTGACACCCGCTGCTGCGGACCGGGTCCGGCACTTTCTATCAGAACGGGGCCGCGGCATCGGCCTGCGCCTGGGCGTGCGCAAGACCGGTTGTTCGGGCTTTGCTTACGTCGTCAATTACGCGGACGAAATGGAGCCTGGGGATCGTGTGTTTGACAGCCAGGGCGTGCAGGTCCTGGTCGACGCGGACAGCCTGAAGCTGATCGACGGCACCGAGGTCGATTTCGTGCGGCACGGCCTGAATGAGGCATTCCGCTTCCGCAACCCCAACGTGCGGGGCGAATGCGGCTGCGGCGAGAGCTTCAGTATCTGATTTTTCCTTTAGGGACGGGCACTTCCGCTAGAATGCACGGTCCTGCACGACCTTCTTCATTCATTAACGCGAGGAACCCATGGCGGTAGAGCGAACCCTGTCCATCGTCAAACCAGACGGCGTCAGCCGCAACCTGATCGGCGACGTCTATGCCCGGTTCGAGCGGGCGGGTCTCCGGATCATCGGCGCCCGGATGATGCACCTGACCCGGAGCGAGGCCGAGGGTTTTTACGCCGTGCACCGTGAACGGCCGTTTTTCCGGGACCTGTGCGCCTACATGACCTCGGGTCCGGTGATGGTCCAGGTGCTCGAAGGCGAGTCCGCGGTCGCGCGCCACCGCGAGGTCATGGGCGCGACCGATCCCAAGAAAGCGGCGCCCGGCACGATCCGCGCCGATCTGGCGGCCAGCATCGAGGAGAATGTCGTGCACGGTTCCGACAGTGCCGAGAACGCCGCGCGCGAGATTGCGTACTTCTTCGCCGAGACGGCGCTCTGCGCGCGGACCCGCTGAGACGACGATGAGCGACACGGCGGTACGCACCAACCTGCTCGGGATGCCGCGCCCCGAGCTCGAGGCGTTCGTCGGCGACTTCGGTGCGAAGCCGTTTCGCGCGCGACAACTGCTCAAGTGGATCTATCGCCGCGGCGAGGCTGACTTCGCGCGCATGACCGATCTGGCAAAGGATTTTCGCGCCGCCCTCGCGGAGCGCGCGGAAGTGACGGTGCCGGAAATCGTCGCCGACCGTACGGCGGCGGACGGCACGCGCAAGTGGCTGCTCCGCATGCCCGGGGCGACCGGTTCCGAACAGGTGATCGAGACGGTATTCATTCCGGAAGCCAGTCGCGGAACGCTCTGCATCTCGAGCCAGATTGGCTGCGCGCTCGACTGCTCGTTCTGCTCGACCGGCCAGCAGGGTTTCAACCGCAACCTGACGGCCGCGGAGATCATCGGCCAGGTGTGGCTTGCCAACCGGGAGCTCGGTCGTGACCCCGAGGGCGAGCGCATCATCACGAACGTCGTGCTGATGGGCATGGGTGAACCGCTCGCGAACTACCGCAATGTGCTGCCGGCGATGCAGCTGATGCTTGACGATTTCGGCTATGACCTGTCGCGGCGGCGGGTAACGCTGTCGACCTCCGGACTGGTGCCCCAGATCCGGCGTCTCGCCGAGGAATGCAATGTTGCGCTCGCGGTATCGCTGCACGCGCCGAATGACCGGCTACGCGATGAGCTGGTGCCGATCAACCGCAGGCATCCGATCGCGGAACTGCTCGAGGCCTGCTGGCATTACCTGGAGCGCCAGAATGGCCGCAGCGTGACCTTCGAATACACCATGCTGGACGGCGTCAACGACAAGCCCGAGCATGCGCGGGAACTCGCGAAGCTCTTGCGTGGTCATGGAGCCAAGGTGAACCTGATTCCGTTCAATACCTTCCCGGGGACGAAGTACCGTCGTTCGCCGGCCGAGACCATCCGGCGTTTTCGCGACCTGCTGGTGCAGGGAGGCGTTATGGCGACAGTGCGCAAGACCCGGGGTGACGACATCGATGCCGCCTGCGGCCAGCTGCGCGGACAGGTGGTGGACCGGACGCAGGTGCGGCTCGGGAGCCGGCTGGTGCGGCTTGCGGTGCGCGCATGAAGACGCGACTCGTCGCGCTCTCCCTGACCTTGCTGTTCGCGGCGGCGGCGCATGCGCAGTCGACCGCTCCCCAGGGCGATCCGATCCTCGAAGCGGGCAAGATCAATGCGCGACTCGCGATCGAGTACATGAAGCGCGAACAGCTGCAGGCCGCGACCGAGAAGATCGAGAAAGCGCTGGATCAGAACCCCCGCGACCTGTCGGTGCAGCTCGCGGCCGGCGTCGTGTACGAGCGCCTGCTGGACACGAAGCGCGCCGAAAAGCACTTCCGACAGGCGCTGCGTGCGGATGAAAACAGCCCCGAGGCCCAGAATGCGCTCGGCGCCTTCCTGTGCCGCCACAAGGAACACACCAAGGGCGAGGAAATGTTCCTGAAGGCCGCGGGCAACCCGGTCTACCGCACGCCGGAAGTCGCCTTTACGAATGCCGGCGTCTGCGCGAGGAGCGCGGGCGAACTGGAACGCGCGGAACGTTACCTGCGCCAGGCGCTTGCCGTTAAGTCCATCTATCCCGAAGCGTACGTGCAACTTGCCGGCGTCTCGCACGACCGCGGCAATCACCTGCAGGCACGGGCATTCATCGAGCGTTTCCTCGGGAGTGCGCGCGCCACCGCGGATGCGCTGCTGCTCGGACATCAGATCGAAAAGGCCCTCAACGACGACGCGGCCGCCACGGCATTCGGCGAGCGGCTGCGCAAGGAGTTTCCGGGCTCCGTGCAGCTTCGCGTGCTCGACGACCTGGAACGCCGGGACAAGGGATGAATTCGCGGGGGAGCGGTGTTTCGACGGGCGCACGACTCCGGATCGCCCGGGAAGGCCGCGGACTCTCCATTGAGGAAGTCGCCGACCGCCTGCGGCTGAACGCTGCGCTGGTCCTCGCGCTCGAACAAGACCGCATGGCCCTGCTGGGAGCGCCGGTATTCGCCAAGGGCCACCTGCGCAAGTACGCGTTGCTGGTCGGCGTTCCCGAAGACGAGATCATGGCGAGCTGGGCGGCCGACGAAATGCCGGCGCCCAGTTTCCTGCCGGCCCTCGACCTGCACCCGCGGCGCCGGAGCGCTCCGCGCTGGGGCTGGCCGCTGGCGGCCGTGGCGCTGGCCCTGGTGCTGGTCGCGGTGTTCTGGTGGTGGACGACGGCGGACGGCTCGTAACGATGGTCAACAAGCTCCAGGCCGTCCGCGGCATGAATGACCTGCTCGCGGAGGAGATGCCGTACTGGCAGCAGGTCGAGCGAGCGGTGCGCGAGCTGTTCGCCGAGTACGGCTACCAGGAAATGCGCGTGCCGCTGCTCGAGCATGCGGAGCTTTTCCAGCGCTCGATTGGCGAGCACACGGACATAGTCGAGAAGGAGATGTACCGGTTCGAGGACCGCGGCGGCGGCTGGCTTGCGCTGCGTCCTGAGGCGACCGCGGGGCTCGTCCGCGCGGCGATCGAGCACGGGCTGCTGCATAACCAGAAACAGCGCCTGTGGACGGCCGGGCCGATGTTCCGGTACGAACGGCCGCAGCAGGGCCGTTACCGGCAGTTCCACCAGATCGACTGCGAGGCGTTCGGCTATCCGGGCCCCGACATCGACGCCGAGATGATCCAGCTTTCGGCGCGTCTGTGGCGCAAGCTCGGTATTGACGGCGTGCGGCTGCGGGTCAATTCGCTCGGTACGCCCGACTCCCGCCGGCATTACCGCGAACTGCTCGTGGGCTATTTCAGCAGCCACCGCGATGCGCTCGACGCGGACAGCCAGCGACGGCTCGAGTCGAATCCACTCAGGATCCTCGACTCGAAGAATCCCGCGCTGGCCGCGGTCATTGCCGGGGCGCCGTCGCTGACGGATCACCTGGACGACGAGTCGCGCGCGCATTTCGAGCGGTTCCGCGGATTGCTCGCGGACTGTGGTATCGCGCATGAAATCGACGCGCGCCTGGTGCGCGGGCTCGACTACTACACGCGCACAGTGTTCGAATGGACCACGGACGCGCTGGGCGCGCAGGATGCCGTGTGCTCCGGCGGCCGCTATGATGGCCTGGTCGAGCAACTGGGCGGAGAACCCACGCCGGCCATCGGCTGGGCGCTAGGCATCGAGCGCCTCGTCAGCTTGCTGCGGAAGTCGCCGGTTGCCGTACCAGCCGTCTCGCCCGCGGTCTACCTGGTGCTGTCAGGCGACGGCGCGGAACGCGCCGGCATTGCGCTCGCGGACCGACTGCGGGATGCGCTGCCGGGGACCGGCGTGCTGGTCAATCTCGGCGGCGGTGGCCTCAAGGCGCAGATGAAGCGCGCCGACAAGAGCGGGGCGGCGCTGGCGCTCATCATCGGCGACGATGAAGCGGGGCGGCGGGTGGCGGCATTGAAGCCATTGCGCGTCGAGTCGCCACAACAGGAGTGCGGCTGGGACGAATTGCCGGCGCGCATCGCTGCGCTGTTGCGGCGCAAGGATTGACGGGGTACTGACAATGGTCGACGAATTTCTGTCGGAACGCGAGCAGGCGGAGCAGTTGCGGAACTGGCTGCGCGCGAACTGGATCTGGATGGCGGCCGGTGTCGCCCTGGTCGTGGGCGGGTATTACGGCTATCAGTGGTGGCAGTCGCGCCAGTCCACGGAATCACTGGCGGCGGAGGCACGGTTCGGCGCGATGCTCGAAGCGCTGGCCGGAAACAAGCGAGAGGAAGGCGTGCGCATCGGCAACGAACTCGCGACCGCGCATGACGACACGCCCTATGCCGACCAGGCGCGGCTCCTGCTCGCGCGTCTGGACGTCGAGGCTGGCAATTTCGGTGAAGCCGAATCCCGCCTCGCCGGCGTGGCGCGGGAGTCGGACGACCCGGAACTCCGTCTCGTGGCGCAGATGCGCCTCGCGCGCATGCAGCTGGCGCAGGGTCGTCATGATGACGCGCTGGCAAGCCTCGAAGCGGCACGACAGCCGGCGACCGAGGCACGTGTCGAGGAACTGCGCGGCGATGTCCTGCTGGCGCGCGCGGATGAGGCCGGGGCCCTGGCGGCGTATCGCAAGGCCCAGTCATTGGCGGGAACGCCGTCGATGGACGGTGGGCTGGTCGATACGGAACTCCTGGGGCTGAAGATCGACAAATTGTCCTCGGTAGCCGCGGCCGCGGCTGCGACCGCCCCGGCAACGGAGTAAGGCATGCGCATACATCGCCTCATCGGATTCGTCGCGATTGCGCTCCTGGCCATCGGCTGCAGCAAGGAGAAAGAGGTTGCGCCCCCGGCTGAGCTGGTCGATTTCTCGCCCCGGCTCACGACCAGCCGTGTCTGGAGCGTCGGCGCCGGTGGGGGTGGCGAGGACGACGTGTTGCGACTCGGCCTGCGACCGGCGGTGGCGGACGGTCGCGTGTATGTCGCAGGTCATGGCGGCGACATCGGGGGAATCGATATCGCGACGGGCCGCGATCTCTGGCGCACGAAAACCAGGCTGCCGCTGTCGGGCGGCCCGGCCGCCGGCGAGGGGATCGTCGTCGCTGGCGCGACCAGCGGCGAACTGGTGGCGCTGGATACGGAATCCGGCGCGGAACGCTGGCGTGTCCCGGTTGGCGGCGAAGTACTGGCCGCGCCCGTCATCGCGGGGGGCCTGGTCGTGGTGCGGACGGTGGACGGACGGCTGCGCGCACGGCGCGCGACGGACGGAACAGAAGCCTGGGTTTACGAGCAGCCGGTGCCGCGCCTGACGCTGCGCGGCAACGGCTCACCGGTCATCAGCGGCGACATGGTCATCGCCGGTTTCGACAACGGCAAGGTCGTTGCGGTGTCGTTGACGACCGGCGAACTGCTGTGGTCCGCGACCGTCGCCCCATCACAGGGCCGGACCGAAATCGAACGGCTTGTGGACATCGACTCCCCGGTCACGGTGAGCGGTCAGGACATTTACGTGGTCGGCTATCAGGGCCGCATCGCGATGCTGGCGCGTGACTCGGGCCAGATCTGGTGGGGACGCGAACTGTCGAGCCATCGCGGGCTGGCGGTGGACGCAAGTTACCTCTACGTCACGACCGCCGATAGCACGGTGGTGGCGCTCCGCCGGCGCGATGGCACCGAAGTCTGGCGCCAGGAGCAGCTGCTGCATCGCTCGCTGACCCGACCGGCGCTGTCAGGCAACGCCATCGTGGTTGGCGATTTCGACGGCTATGTGCACTGGCTGGATGCCTTGTCCGGCGAACTGCTGGCGCGGGTGAAGTCCGGCGGGCGCATCACCAATGCGCCGGTCGCGGCGGGCGAGTTGCTGCTGTTCCAGACCGATTCCGGCAACGTCGAAGCCTGGCGAGCCGTGCCGCCGGCCGCCGGCTGACGCTGCCCGGATACGCATGTCATGTTGCCTGTCCTCGCGCTGGTCGGCCGGCCGAACGTCGGCAAGTCGACGCTGTTCAATGCGCTGACCGGCAC
>JALYJS010000393.1 GCA_030799345.1 Pseudomonadota bacterium
CGCCGAGCCGGACGTTTTTTTCTGGCTCGGCGACAACATTTACGCCGATTCGGCCTCGGACTGGGTGTTCGCGGAGGACTATCGCCGCCAGCGCTCGATCGCCTCGACGATGCCGCTGCAGCGCCGCGTGCCGCAGCTCGCGATCTGGGACGACCACGACTTCGGCCTCAACAATTCCGACTGGAACAATCCCGCGCGCGCAGCCTCGCTGGCGGCGTTCCGCAACTACTGGGCGAATCCCTCGTTCGGATTGACGGACTGCCCCGGCGTCTTCTTCAATTACGGCTATGGCGGCGTCGATTTCTTCATGCTGGACGGCCGCTACTACCGCACGCCCAACGTGGAGCCCGACGGCCCCGCCAAGACCTTGCTCGGCAAGTGCCAGGGCGAGTGGCTGCGCGAGCAACTGCTCACGAGCCGGGCTCCGTTCAAGGTACTCGCCTGCGGCAGCGGCTGGTCGTCCGCAGACGGACCCACGGGCGACACCTGGGGCGCCTTCATCACCGAACGCAATGCGCTCTTCGACTTCATCCGCGACAACGGCATCGGGGGCGTGTTCTGCATTTCGGGCGACACGCATTTCGGCGAGGTGAACTGCATTCCGCGGTCGGAACAGGGCGGCTACGACCTCTACGACTTCGTGAGTTCGCCGCTCGCTCAGGGTACTGGCGCGTCGTTCCTGGACGGCGACCCGGAGATGCGGATCCGGCTGCCCTGGTTCCGGACGGTCAATTTCGGCTTGCTCGATTTCGAATGGGAACCCGAGCCGAAGGTGACGTTCACGCTGCGGGATGTCCGTGGCGATCGTGTCTACGAGGCGCTTTCGCTGACGCCGGCCGAGCTGAAGAACGGCGCCTCGACCTGGCGCTCGAAGATGGACCGTTCGGCGCTCGAGCGCCGCGATCGCGCGGCGCCGCCCGCTACCTGATCCCGAGCGATTCCGCGATCGCGCGCCAGGACACGTACTTGTAGTTCTGGCGCTCCCTCGGAGAGAGATTGCGCCCGTCCTGGACGACGAGCAGCCCGTCGGGGAAACGCGGGCCGAGCGCCGCGCTCGTCACGTCGAGGCCATCCGTTTCCGATACTCCGTCGATCCCGCGCGCCGCGTCTGCGACGATGTGGAAGATCCCGACGAACGCGTTGTCGTCCTCGAGGCGATAGACCGCGTAGCTATCCGCACCCTGGTTCGAAAGGACGATGTATCCCTTGCCGCCCTTGCCGCGCCAGATCGAGACGCCCTCGATGTCCGCCACGAGCCCGTCAGGCCCGTCTACGCGATCGATCTCGCGCCGCTCCGCACCGCCGTCGGGGCGGGCGGAGTACCTGAAGAAGCCGCCGCCCTCTTCCGCGACGTAGAAGTTTCCGGTCGCGTCGTCAGCCACGCAGCCCTCGGCTTGTGAGCCGACCTTGAATTCGCGGACTTGCTCGGCGGTCGCGCGGCCGGCTTTTGTGCTGATTCGCCACTGCCGAAACAGGCCGTCGCCGCCATTGTTGACGAAGACGTAATGACCGCTGCCGTCAGCTGCCGCATACATGCACAGGCCATACGGATCGCCGAGACCCGTCGGAACGGGATCGCCGGCGCGCGCGAGCTTGCCGGTCGCGGGGTCGAGCCAGTAAAACGCGATGCTCTTGTCGGTGCGATTGCTCGCGGCCACGATCGTGCGCGGCTTGCCATCGACCATGAGGCCGTCGCGCACGTCCACATTGTTCATGCGGCCGTCCGCGAGCGTCTGGAGCAGCCGCCCATCGAGATCGTAGACATAGAGGCCGAGGTTCTTGTCCGTCGCGATGACGACGCTTTTCGCTGGGTCCTTCACATTCACCCAGATCGCCGGGTCGTCGGACGCATCGCCCCAGGTCGCGACTGCGGGCGTCTCGAGCGCAGACGTGACCGTGCGCGCCGTGGCCGAAGCCGAGGCGCGGGGATCGGCGAATTCCTGCGCGGCAATGCCGAGGGCGTTCCGCGCCTCGCGCCAGCCGACCAGCTTGAAGTTGCTGTGCTGGCCGTCGTTGTCCTCGTCGGCAACTGCGAGCACGCCTTCCGGATAGGCGCTGCCCATCGACGCGGTCGCGATCGCGAGCCCCTCGCTCTCGCCGACGCCATCCACCTTGCCGCCCGCGCCAATCTGGAACTGCCCCTGCAGCTTGCCGTCGAGTCCATACACCGAAATCCGTTCCGCCGACACGTCGGAGACCAGGAGCAACGCATTGCCGTCCGCGCCGCGCGCCAGCGCGAGGC
>JALYJS010000455.1 GCA_030799345.1 Pseudomonadota bacterium
ATGATTACGCGACACTGGCGTCTCGGCAGCCTGACCGCCTGGCTGACCTTCCAGCTGCGTTACCTCGTCTTCCATGGCCCGGCAACGCTGCTGGTCAAGGGCTGCCGGGGCATCCGCATCGAGCAGGCCGGCAGCGGCCGCAGCATCGATCAGTCCGCCACCATCGGCTTCTGCGCCCATCTCGCGCATGCCGTCACACGCTGCGAAACGTTTCCGCCCTACTTGTTCGGCAATCACAGCCTGTTCGACGACAAGTTCTCGGGCGGGCCCGGCTTCTACGTCTACGAGGAAGTATCGGATCTGGGCAGGAAGTCGAGGATTGCTGGCCGGGGTGTCGAAGGCGTCATGGACTCCATGCTCAAGATATTCGGCATCTGAACTGCGCGGCTCGTTTCGGATTCAGAAACTCCACCCGAAAGTCACCCTGAAATGCACGCCGTCGTCCTGCAATCCGTCGCCGGTATCGTCGACGTCCTCGAAGCGATGGCCGTAATAGACCTCGACATTCAGCGGTCGCCACGGATTCCAGAGAAGACCGGCGCCGGCACTCAGCAGATCCTGTGACTCGGAACTCGCCAGCGACTCGAGCCGGTCGCGGGCCACACCAAAATCCACGAATGGGGCGACGCTGAGGCCGATACGCGATGCACCGGCATCGTCCGGGAACAACGGCACCCGGGCTTCGATGCTGGCAATGACGCCCTCGTCCCGCACCAGCAGGTTCTCGCGGTAGCCACGCACGGTACGGCCGCCGCCGACTGCCAGCTTTTCGACCGGCAGGAGCGGATCGTCCGTGCCCTGCGCGGTGATGCGGCCCAGCAACTGCGCGTTGCGCCACGCAAACTGGTGCACGTACTCCGCCTGCAGCAGCACGGCGGTGAAATCGCTGTCCGGCAGGTCGCCTGGTAACGCCGAATTGTCGGTCGCATCGAGCCAGTCCACGCCCTTGCTGATCTTCAATCGCATCGCGAGGGCGTCGCGC
Organism: Pseudomonadota bacterium; assembly: GCA_030799345.1. GTDB lineage: Bacteria > Pseudomonadota > Gammaproteobacteria > Steroidobacterales > Steroidobacteraceae > SCUD01. The sequence continues at coordinate 983 of JALYJS010000455.1, forward strand.
GTCCAGCGCCGGCTCCATTCGACTCCTGCGCGCACCGCGGACACCTTGCTTCCGCCATCGACTTCGCCGGGGGAGAAAGAGAACGGCACCCCAAGCAACGAGCTGCGGCTCTTCTTGTGCTCGAACTCTAGCGACAGTGTCAGCAGTTGCGTGAGCGTCTTGATCATCGGCCGGAACAGGCGTCCGCCGTAGCTTTCCGTGTCGCTGACGATATCGAGGGTGTCGAACGGCGCTTCGACGATATCCGACTGTCCTTCCGAATAGTGGCCTTCGAACGTGAGGTCGGCGGCCGTGAGCGGCAATCCGTAGGCGACGTACAGGTTGTCGAGCCCATCGGCAACACCATAGTTGGCAATCAGGTAGTCGCCGTGATGCGTGAGGCTCCGGTGCGTCAACGACACCACGCCCTGGTTCTCGCCGACGCTCGGCGAGCGGTGGTTGTCCGCGCCGAAGGCGAGCGTCACGGGATTGTTCTCGCGAATTTGCAGATCGAGCACGCCGGTGCCGGGGGTGGATCCCGGCAGCACCTCGGCGTTGACCGCGGCGATCGTCGGCCAGCTCTGCATCAGCCGCAGCGACTGCTCGATCTCGCCGATGTTCAGCACGGGCCCCAGCTTCCTCTTGAGCCGGCGCTCGATGTATCCGTCGGTCAGATGGCGGTTGCCCGTCAGCTCGATGCTCGTCAGCCGTCCTTCGACGACGTCAAACTGGAGCACGCCCGCCGATGTCAACGGCTGCTGCGCAAGGACTACGCCAGAGTTCACGAAGCCCCGGTCGATATACAGCAGCGTGAGCTTTCGTCGGAGCGCCTCGATCTCCTCGAGCGACATTGACCGCCCCACGTAGGGCGCCGTGACCGCTTCGATCTCGGCGTCAACCAGCACCGTGTTACCGGTGACCGTGATCGCCTTCACGTCGACGCTGCCCGTCGACTGTTGCCTGCGGTAGGTGTCGAGAATCGCCTCGTTGTCGACGGACGACGGCATCGGCGGCGTCACGCGCTGAATCGCGGGCCGGTCCGGTTCAGTCGGCGCTGCCGGTGGTGGCTCGGATGGAACGACCGTGATGCCGCGCTCAGGCGCATTGCTCTGAGCGAATACCATGCCCGACTGGAGCATCACGACTGCCACAATCAGCCAGCGCAGCGATCTCCTGTCCATTAGAGCCAGTTCCCGAGCATGAGAAACGGTGACCACACGGCCGGATGGGAATATCGCTGGTCCTCGATGAGCTGAAGCTGGGCGATCCGCAGTGCCTCGGCCTTGGTAACTTTCCCCGCCTTGATCTCTTCGTAGAAACGCGTCACGAGCTGGGACGTAGCGTCGTCGTTTATCGCCCACAACGTCGCAACCGCACTGCGGGCGCCCGCCTTGAGCGCGACGCCGGCCAGTCCCAGCGCGGCGCGGTCATCGCCGGCGGCCGTTTCGCATGCGCTCAGCATCAGGAGCTCGATGGGCTCGTTGTTGTAGCGCCGGCTGCTGACGGTGGCTTCGAGCTCGCTCATCGTGAATGGCGCGTCATAGGCGAGCAGGAACGATTCCCGGTGATCCGCCTTGAACTGCCCGTGCGTGGCGATGTGCACGATCGAGTAGCGGCCCTTGGCCAGCGCCTCTGAAACGTCGCTGACGATGAAGGTCTCGTCCCGGAACTCCTGCGCCATCTCCGGATAAATCTGCTGAATCGAATCGAGCTCGGCCTCCACCGCCGGCAAGGCGCTGAACCCGCGTACCGACTGCGTGAGGCCCGAGGCCAGGATCTCGGGCTCTTGTGTGGAGATCGGCCGGGGGCTCGTCAGAGTCATGCCCAGCGTCGTCGCCAGCGCGAACTCCTCGACCAGGAAGCGCTCACCGTCGAAGAAGGCGGCCGCCGGCACGGTGCGCAGCGCGCCGTCCGGCACGAATACGAGTGTCGAGACGCGCGCCGCCCGCAGGTCCGCGAGTGCCGGCGCAATGAGCCAGTCGTACAGCGATTTCCCCGGCGCCCGATACCGGTTCGTCGGACGCCGCTCGAGGCCCTGCCGGAACTCGAGTACGGTGCGCGCGAGCTCGCCGCGGGTGACCGGTGTGGTGTATCGCTGGATCGCCGGACCGATGCTCACCAGGATTTCGATCCGGTCGTCAAAGATGATCGGATAGAGAATCGCGGTGTCGGCGCCGATCGCGTCCAGCTCGGTCGCCTGCTCGTCGCCGATGACGCAGTCGTTCTGGAAGTAATTCTGGATTTCCGCGACCTTGAGCTTCTCGATCGTGGAGCGCACCAGGCGCAGCTGCCCCGTTCCGGCCGCCGGATCGGCAGCGCCCGATTGCTGCCGCAGCAGGACCTCGGCCATACCGAAGAACACGGGGGCGACCGTCGCCTGGAAACTCCGGACTGACCGGCGCGACAGCTCCGGGCGAATCAGCTCGAGCGTCTCGATCGACTGCTGGTACGCCGCGATCGACTGCAGGGCGTCGCCCTGTCGATCGAGCAGGCGCGCGGCCTGCCACTGCCAGCGATACAGCCCGTCCAATGCGTTGGCGGTTTGCGCGCGCAGCATCGCGACGCGCGTGTACTCGAGCGCGGTTTCCGTCCGGCCCGCCTCTTCCGCGATGCGCCCCATATGTCCCAGCGCGAACGACTCGGTGCGCGTGTCGCCGTGCGCCGCGGCGATGCGACGGCCCCGGTCGAGCGACTGCATTGCCTGATCAAGGTGTGTCCAGACGCCGGTGTCATAGTCGACGCGGAACAGGAGCTCGCCGAGACTGACCCAATGCGGAGCGACCCAGCCCTCGTCAGGCACCGTGGCCAATGCCGTCACCGCCTGTTCTAGCGCATCCGCCGCTGCAGAAGCCTGCCCTGCGTCGAGCAGCGCGCGCGCCTGATTGAGACGATTCGAGACCGGAAGCTCGGGCGCCCCACCCGGCGCGAGTGTGCCCAGGCTCCGCGCATATTCAGCTGCCGCTTCCGGGTAGCGTTCACCGGCCGCATAGGCGTTCCCGAGGTCGTGCATCAGCGCGGCCTTGACCTGGGGTTCTGCGTCCGATGCCAGTGCGACGGCCTGTTGCAGATCCGTCACGGCGCCGGCGCTGTCGCCGCTCGCGAGTTTCAATCGGGCGAGCGATTGCAGAAGTTCCGCTTTGTCTTCGGGGCCCTGGTTCAGCGCGGCGCCGAGCAGTCCCCGCTCAAGGCGCTCGCGCTCCTGGCGCAACCGGCCGGCGGAAAGAAACGCGCCGGACGCGGCTGCATCGCCTGCCTCGCAGGCCGCGCCGGTAACGGCGGGAACGGCCGCGGACGCATTCGCCGCGATGACCGGCGCACACAGGAGCCAGCCCAGCAACATGCCGTGGCCCGGGAACCACCACCTCATGGCTGCACCAGCAATTGCTCGGCTTCGAGCACGCGCTGCCTCAAGGCGATCATTTCGGCACGCGGCGGCCCGCCCTGTGGCGTCTCCTGCATCATTGCGATGGCGTCGTACCAGTAACCGCGAGCCAGGTATTCGCTGGCGACCGCTTCCGGCGCGCCGGAAGGCAATGGTCCGGACGAGGGCACGTACTGCACCACCCCCTTGGAGAACAGGTCGCTCGCCCGTCGTGCCGGGTCGTTGATGAGCGCGACGGACCATTCGTACTCCTTGCCTTGTTCAAGCCGGACGGCGAACTCGTCGAGAGCAATTGAGTGAAAGCCGGCGGGACCCGCGGATTCGAACCGTCGCTCGAGCAGCGGCCGGTCGGCGCCGCGCTCCTGTACCACGATCTCGAGCGGCTTCGTACTTGGGGCCGACAGGTACCAGGCGAGCCGCGGGCTCGGACTGGCGCTCGCGCCCTTGCGGTCCGGTGCGAGCACGACGAGCTGCACATTCTCGCCGCCACTGCGACTGGCCTGGCCGACACGGGCCGGCGGCGCGTCCGTGAAGTGCGACCGGTACTCGGACGCAGGCGCCTGTGCGGATGCCGAGCCGATCAGCAGCAGCGCGGATGCCCAGCCGGAAAACACGGCGATCCTGGCGCTGCGATGGCCATGCAGTCTCATGTTCACGGGCTCATTCGCGGACATGTATCACCACCGATGCAGCAACCCATTCTCCCGCGAGTGCTGCCGGCGCGGCGTTCGTGGCCGCTGCGGTCGAAACCGCGGCGGCGCTCGTCGCTGGCGCCTCGTCAGTGCTCACGCGCACGCCACGAACGGCGCCCGCTGCCAGTTCCGCGCGCAACGCCCCGAGCGCGCGGCTGTCCGCTGACGCCTCGGCGATGTAGCGACGAATCGTCTGCGCGGTCTCGAGGCTCGCCGTCGCAAATACCCGGACCGTGTCCATGCCGACCGGAGGCGCATAGTCCCAGTAGAATCCCGCGGCATTTCCGGGAGCCAGGCTGTCGGGGATGCGGATGAGCTGATTCGCCGCCACCCGGCCGTCGGCCAGATAACCGGGCCGCTGCTGGGGCGTCGGGAAGAGCTGAAACACGCCGCCCTCCGCGTCCACGTCCACGATCGTGAGGTAGGACGGCTGCCCGACCTGCACTTCGATGATCAGGCTGTTTTCCAGGGTCCGCGGCTCGCCCGGGCGGCGGATCCGGTAGGCAGGCGCCGGATCATCGCTGACCAGCACGATGCCGCGCGTCGCCGCCGTCGGGCGGCTGGCGCTAGCCGCGCTCTGCACGCCGACCCAGAGCTTGAGCTCGGATGCGAGGTTCTCGAGTGCGAGCAGGGCCATGGCGCGGGACGACCGGCGCAGGATGATGGCCAGGCGCTCGGCGACCACCGCATCCGCGGCTTCCGGGAAGGAGACGAGCTCCCGCTGTCCCCCGGCATCGATGACATGCCACGCGCCGGCACGCAGCTCGACGAGGAAGCGGTAATACTCCGACGGTCCGGCCGGCTTGATGCCGACCTGGGGCCGGATCGCGCCCACCAGTACCGCGGCCCGTTCCGGCGTGACGCCGGCCAGGCGAACCGGAACATCGCCCGAAAGATCCGGCGGCGCAATGGCGATGGCGCGCGCGTCCGGCGGAACCTGTGCCCTGCGTACGTTGATCCGGAGCACCGCGTCACGCTCGCTGACCGACTCGACCGCTCCCACCGCGAGCGCCGCGCCATACCGGAATTCCGTTTCGCCGGGGCCATACAGCGCCCATTGCGATCCCGGCTGCGCATTGAGTTTGCGCGCATCGACCAGGCGAACCCGGTCAGCATCGATCGCGAGGGTCTGCAGCCAGGTCCGGCGGACAGCGGTGGAGACAGCAGCTGATGCGGTGGATCCAGCCGATACCGGCGCTGTGGCCGCCCCGCCGAACAAGGGCCGCCGCAGCATGTCGGCCGGCGCTTCGAGCTGCGGCTCCGGTGGCCTCATATGCCATTGCTCGCCGATCCTCCGCAGCTCCTGCTTGACGCCCTCGTGCACAATTTCGGCTGAGGCGCCTGGGCCATTGGCCTCGAGGCTGCGAACCAGCGAGTACGTGAACAGGCCATAAAATCCGCCCTGATCGACCGGGCCGTCGAGCGCCTGCTGGTGCGCGGGCGCGCCGGTCATCAACACGTGCGGCAGGGTTTCTACCGCGACGGCGGCGCGCGTGGTCGTCTGATAGAGGTCGCCGCGATCGTCGGCGGGGATCGCACGAGTCCGGATCTCCGAGATCGAGCGCGTCACGGTGCCCGAATGACAGGAATCGAACACGAGCAGGACGTTGCGCGTGCGCAGGCGCGCGAATCGCGAGTTGAGCTCGTCATCGGTTATGTCGGGAATGCCTGGCTTTCTCGAGTCGTAGGCGACGATCGTCTCGTCGAGTTCGTCATCCTCGTCGCCGTCGCGATCCGGCGCCTGCGAGCCGTGCCCCGAGAAATGGAAGTACACGCGATCGTCCGGTCCGGCTTTCTCCACCAGCTCATCGATCGCGTCGAGTATGGCGATGCGGGTCGCCTGCGAATCCTTCAGGAAGGTGATGCCCTTGCGGTCGAACTCGAGTCTCGTTTCGAGCACGCGCGCGACCAGCTCGACGTCGTTGACGGCACCGCGCAGGTCCGGAATCGAAGGGACAGCATAGTCATTGATGGCGATCAGCAACGCGTGGCTGGTGGCCGCAGCGGAAGCCGGCGCGGGCGTACAGAGGGCCGCCCATGCGAGCGCGAACACAGCGGCCGGAGAAAAAGCCAACTTCCTGTCGACTGTTGCGTTCACGTCCGCGGATCCCTCAAGGTTTGCAGGAGGGTGGCGCGACCGATGCGTCGGCGGGCAGGTATGGCTCGCGCACGGCACCCGGCGGCGTCGTGCGGACGACCATGCTGCTGCGTTCTTCCACCGGCTGCGACGTGCAGCGCGTGTCGAGGGCCGCGGCCGCATCGACCACGACCGGCGGATCGAGCTGGAGCACGCTGCCAAGCACCTCGCCCACCGCCAGCACCTGGCCCGTCGCCTCCACCGTGCTGTCCACGTCGATCACGATCGCGTCGGCGGTGATGCTGATGTTGCCGCCGGCTCCGCTGCCGGAGTTCGCGAGGATGCTGCTGCGTTGCAGCACCAGCGCCTGGGGCAGTTGGATGATGAAGTTGCCACCGTCATTCACGGGATCCGCGCTCAGGCCCGAGATCAGGCTGTCCTGCAGGAATGCAATCCCGGAAACGTTCAACTCGACGTTACCG
>JALYJS010000472.1 GCA_030799345.1 Pseudomonadota bacterium
GTGATGAGCCGTTCCTCGAGCTTTGCTGCGAGCGCGGGCAGGTAGCGGACGTCGTCCGCCGCGTAGGCCAGTTGTTCTTTCGACAGCGGGCGGCGGGCCCAATCTGTCCGCGCATGGCCCTTCGCGAGTTCGACCTGGAGCAGCTCCCGCACAAGGTCGGCATAGCCGATCTGTGCCGGAAAGCCGAGGAGCGCGGCGGCCTGCTGCGTGTCGAATACCGGCGCGAGCGGCGCTCCCGTCAGCGGCAGGAGCGCCTCGATGTCCTGGCGCGCCGCGTGCAGCAGCTTCTGGCGCCCGGGATTCGCGAGTTCGGGCGTGAGTGCGCCGCCATCGGCGATTGCGAGCGCGTCGATCAAGCTGACTTCGTCGCCGATGGCGACCTGGATCAGGCAGAGCTTTGGGTAATAAGTCCGCTCGCGGACGAACTCCGTGTCGATCGCAAGCGGCAGGCTCGCCGACCAGGAAGCGACGCGCGTTTCGAGAGCTGCGGGATCGTGGATTGGAGTATCGCCGGCGGTCATCGCCACCTTATTATGCGGATGCCGGCGCCGTCACCCAAGGCAGCATGACTCGATTGCTGAGCTCCCTGACCCAGATCGCCCTGCTGCGCAGGGATGCGAGCATCCTTCCGGCCTCCTGGGCCAGCGTCGTACTGTTTGCGTTCGGCTATGCCGCCACCGACTTCTTCGTGGCCTGGCTGAACGATGCGAACGCCATTTTCGCCCGTATTTCCGTCGACCTCGCGCTTGCGCTCGCTTTCATGTGGCTCATGCTCGCGCTCACCAAGCGCACGCATCGCTTCCCGCAGACGGCGATTGCCGTGTTCGGTGTCTACATGCTGTTCGCGCCGGCGGTGACCGCACTGCTGCTGATGCGGGGGCCGTCCAGGTCGAACCCGGCGGTCCTGCTCCTGGCGACGGCCGGTGCGATCCTGATCGCCATCTGGTACCTCCTGGTCGTCGGGCACATCCTCAAGAGTGCGCTCGACACCAGCCTCGTGACGGGCTTCGCGATCGCAACGACCTGGCTACTCGCGAGTATCGCCGTCGGCCGGTTCCTCTTCGGCGTTGCGGCCTGATGCACGTCCACATCCTCGGCATCTGCGGGACTTTCATGGGCGGCATTGCGGTCCTCGCGCGCGCCGCGGGTCACCGCGTCACGGGTTCCGACGCCAACGTCTATCCGCCAATGAGCACGCAGCTCGAAGCCCAGGGCATCGCGCTGATCGACGGCTACGATCCCGCGCAACTCGACCTGAGCCCCGACATCGTGCTCGTCGGCAACGTGATGAGCCGCGGCAATCCGCTCATCGAACGGCTGCTCGACAGCGGGCTGCCATTCAGCTCGGGCCCGCAGTGGTTTGCGGAAAACATGTTGCGTGGCCGTGAGGTTGCGGCAGTCGCCGGCACTCACGGAAAGACGACGACCGCGTCCATGCTCGCGTGGATACTCCACGATGCCGGGCGCGAACCGGGATTCCTGATCGGCGGCATTCCGGCAAACTTCGGCGCCTCGGCGCGCGCGGGTGGCACCGGGACTTTCGTGATCGAGGCCGATGAATACGACACGGCTTTTTTCGACAAGCGCGCGAAATTCGTACACTACCGTCCCCGACACCTGTTGCTGACGAACCTCGAGTACGACCATGCGGACATCTACCCGGACCTCGCCTCGATCCAGCGCCAGTTCCATCATCTCGTGCGCACCGTGCCCGCGTCGGGCCGGATCACGTGGAATGCCGGCGACGCGGCACTCAAGGCGACGCTGGCGATGGGTTCGTGGACGCCGCTCGTCGAATACGCGCGCGAGACTGCGGTTGAGTGGCGCTCGCGGCTCGTTTCGCCGGAGGGCAGTGCCTTCGAAGTGCTGCATCGCGACGCGCCGGTCGGAATCGTTCGCTGGCCGCTGATCGGAATGCACAACGTCGAGAACGGCCTCGCTGCAGTTGCCTGCGCGGCGGGAATGGGCGTGTTGCCGGCGCAGGCCGCAGCCGCCCTCGGGCGATTTGCGGGCGTGCGGCGCCGCATGGAACTGCGAGGC
>JALYJS010000474.1 GCA_030799345.1 Pseudomonadota bacterium
GCCCGACCTGAAATGGGACGACAGCTATCGTCCGGACCGCGGCAAGATGCTGACCGACGAACAGATCGCGGGGCTCGGCAAGTTCCACCGCTACCTCGATCCGGACGGCGACGGCATTCCGTACCGCACGCTGCCGGGCGTCAGTCCGAAAGCGGCCTATTTCACGCGCGGCTCCGGCCACAACCGCTTTGGCGTATACACCGAGGACTCCGCGGAGTACCAGGACGTGATGGAACGTCTGACGCGCAAGTTCGCGACCGCTGCGGAGCTCGTGCCGAAACCGGCCGTCGACGGCCGCGCCGCGAAGGCCGCCATCGTCAGCCTGGGCTCCTGCGACGGGCCGGTGCGGGAGGCGCTCGCGAGCCTGCGCCGCTCCGGGGTCGCGATCGATTACCTGCGCGTGCGCGGCTTTCCGTTCGGCGCCGAGGTCGAGGAGTTCCTCGCCGCGCACGAGACGGTATTCGTGGTGGAGCAGAACCGAGACGCGCAGCTGCGCTCGCTGCTCGTGCTCGAGACCGCGGTGGACAAGCAAAAACTGCGTTCGATCCTGCACTACAACGGCCTGCCGATGTCGGCGTCCTGCATCATCGAGGGCGTGAACTCGGCGCTCGCCAGGGAAGTCGCCGCATGAGCTTCATCGCCAAGCCGAAGGTCGCGAATCCAGGCCTGCCGCCGAACGAACTCGGGCTGAACCGCCGCGATTACGAGGGCAGCATGTCGACCCTCTGCGCAGGGTGCGGCCATGATTCAGTGACGGCCGCCATCGTGCAGGCGGCCTACGAGATGGCGCTGCCGCCCCAGAGCGTGGTCAAGCTGTCGGGAATCGGCTGCTCGTCGAAGACGACCGCCTATTTCGTCGCTGGTGCGCACGGCTTCAATGCGGTGCACGGCCGTATGCCTTCGATCGCGACCGGCGCGAACGCCGCCAACCGCAACCTGCGCTACATCGGCGTATCGGGCGACGGGGACTCTCTGTCGATCGGCGTCGGCCAGCTGGCACACGCGATCCGGCGCAATCTCGACATCGTGTATATCCTCGAGAACAACGGCGTCTATGGCCTGACCAAGGGCCAGTTCTCGGCCTCCGCGGACGTCGGCTCCAAGTCGAAGAAGGGCGAGGCCAACGAGCAGGAACCGATCGATCCGGTGCTGCTCGCGCTCGCGCTCGGCGCCTCATTCGTCGCGCGCAGTTTTTCGGGCGACAAGGAGCAGCTCGTGCCGCTGATCAAAGCGGGCTTTTCGCACAGCGGGTTCGCGATCATCGACGTGCTGTCGCCCTGCGTGACATTCAACGACCACGAAGGCTCGACCAAGAGCTACGCCTACGTGCGCGAGCACTCGGAGACGCCGGTCGCCGCCGATTATGTCGCGCCGCAGCGCGAGATCAGCGTCAGCTATGCGCCGGGCGAGGTACTGCCGGTCACGATGCACGACGGCAGCAACATCCTGCTGCGCAAGCTCGATCCGGCTTACGACCCGACCGATCGCGCACACGCGGCCTCCTACGTTCAGGAGCGCGCCATGCGGAACGAGTATGTGACGGGCCTCATCTACGTGGACCAGAAGCGCAAGGATTTCCACGCGCGCGCAAATACCAACGAAGCGGCGCTCAACAGCCTGCCCTACGAGCAACTCTGCCCGGGCTCGGCAAAGCTGTCGAAGATTCTCGGCTCATTCCGCTGAGGGACGAAACCAGCGGTAAGTGTCAGACATCGCTGACAGGATGCGTGACTCTGGAGCGGTTGCGACCGCGGCCCCATAATGGTCGCGCATGCCTGACTCCATCGAACCCGTCAGCTATCAGCTCGCAGAACGCGAGCCGGCCGCGTTCGTCCGGCATTTTGCCGGCAGCTTCGCGCGTTACGGATTCGCCGTGGTCCGCGATCACGAGCTTCCGCAGGCGCTGATCGACGGCTGCCTCGACCGCTTCAAGGAGTTCTTCGCGCAGCCTGAGGAAACGAAACTGCGGTATCGCGTCCCCGGAATCGGCGGCGCACGCGGCTACACGCCGTTCGGCGTGGAGACCGCCAAAGGCGCAACCCATCACGACCTGAAGGAATTCTGGCAGATCGGACGCGAACTGCCGCCCGGCCATCGCTATCGCGCGTCGATGCCGGACAACGTCTGGCCTGCCGACGATCCCGAGTTCAAGCGCGCCGCGCTCGACCTGTGGGAGGCATTCGACCGCATGGGCCGCAAGCTGCTGGAGGCGATTGCGGTCCACCTGGCACTTCCGCCGCACTGGTTCGACGACAAGGTCGGGGAAGGAAACAGCGTGTTGCGCGTGATCCACTACCCGCCGCTGCAGGCCAATGTGACCGGCGTGCGCGCCGGCGCACACGAGGACATCAACGTGATCACGCTGCTGCTGGGAGCGGAGGAGGGCGGACTCGAGCTGCTCGACCGCAACGGGCGCTGGCTGCCGGTCAACCCGCCACCGGGAACGCTGGTCTGCAATGTCGGCGACATGCTGCAACGGCTGACGAATCACGTGCTACCGTCGACCACACACCGCGTCGTGAATCCGACCGGCGCGCGGCTCAATCGTCCGAGATACTCGATGCCGTTCTTTCTCCACTTCAATTCGGATTTCCCGATCGCGACCCTGCCGGGCTGCGTCTCGCCCGAGCGGCCGGCCATCAATCCGCAGCCGATACTGGCGGACGATTACCTGCGCGAGCGTTTGCGCGAAATCAAGTTGATCTGAAGGAAACGGTAACAGGCGTGGCCAAACTCTACTTCTACTATTCGACGATGAACGCCGGCAAGTCGACATCGCTGCTCCAGTCGAGCCACAACTATCGCGAGCGCGGCATGCGCACGCTCGTCTACACGGCTCAGTTCGACCAGCGCGGCGGCGGGCGCGTGCATTCGCGTATCGGGTTGACGAGCGAGGCGCGGCATTTTGCCCGGGGCTCGGATCTGTACGACGAGATCGCCGGCGAGCATTCGAAGGAGCCGGTCAGCTGCGTGCTGCTCGACGAAGCGCAGTTCCTGCTGCCGGCACAGGTGGATCAGCTGGCCGCGATCGTGGACCGCCATTCGATACCGGTGCTCTGCTACGGGCTGCGCACGGATTTTCGCGGCGAACTCTTTCCGGGCAGCGCGCGGCTGCTGGCGCTCGCCGATGAACTGAGCGAACTGAAGACGATCTGCCATTGCGGACGCAAGGCCACAATGTGCGTGCGCGTCGGCACTGACGGCAGCGTCGAGCGCGAGGGGGAGCAAGTCGAGATCGGGGGCAACGAACGATACTTGTCCCTGTGCCGACGCCATTACTTCGAAGCGTCCGGCCGGGGACACGCGGGCTGACGATGCAGTACTCCACGCGATCCGCTGCCGCGGCGCTCGCGCTTCACCTGGCGTGCTTCGGCGCATTCGCGCAGGAAGCGCAGCCGGAGGGCAGCACGGACGAAGAGCTCGACGATGGCTGCCGCCAGCAACTGCCGGACGAACAGCCCAAGCTTGAAT
>JALYJS010000484.1 GCA_030799345.1 Pseudomonadota bacterium
GCCCACTGCATGTACGGGTAGCCGTGGGTCAGCGTCCAGGCGTCCGCGCCCATGAGGCGCAAGAGGTCCTGCGCATAGACGATGCCGGCCACCGCAAACGGTATCGAGGCCAAAAGCGCAAGCCAGATCGCCTGCACAGCCGTCACCGCGGCTTCCGCGGCCTTGCCTTCGCCGACGCGCCGCGCGACGACGGCGGTCACTGCCATCGCGAGACCCATGCCGATCGCGTACAGCAGGAACAGGATCGTCTCGGTCAGCCCGACGGTCGCGACCGCGGATGAGCCGAGCTTGGCGACGAAGAAGATGTCGACAACCGCGAACGTGGATTCGAGCACCAGCTCCAGCACCATCGGTACCGCGAGCAGGAATACCGCGCGCTTGAGCGGGATCTTCGTGTAGTCGGCGCCCGTGCCGCGGATCGCATCGCGGAGCTCGCCCCACACCGAGCGCCTCCCGGCCGTCACGTCGGGTGTGTCGGAGGCCGACATGAGCCGTCAGCTCCCGGACGGTCGCACGCGGGCCAGCAGGATCGCCCCGCCGACGAACAGGACGATGATCGACAACATGCCGTAGCGCGTGTCGCCGGTGGCGAGCGCGGTGACGCCGACGAATGCGGGTCCCAGCACGGCGGCGAATTTTCCCATCATGTTGTAGAAGCCGAAGAACTCGCCCTGCTTGCCCTCCGGTACCAGTGTGGCGTAGTAGGACCTCGACAATGACTGGATGCCGCCCTGCACCAGCCCGATGGTGCCCGCCAGCAGGTAGAAATGCGCGACCTCCCGCATCCAGAAGGCGGCGATGGTTGCCAGCGAATAAATGCCGATGGCGATGAAGATGCCGTTGCGCGCGCCGATCCGGCCACCGAGCCAGCCGAACGCGAGTGCCGCCGGAAACGCGACGAACTGGGTGATCAGGAGCGCCGCGATCAGGCTCTGCTGCGGGAAGCCCAGCGACAGTCCGTAGTCGACCGCCATCTTGATGATGGTGTTTACGCCCTCCATGTACATCCAGTAGGCGAGCAGGAACCAGAGCAGCGGCCGGTAGCGGCGCACCTGGCCGAATGTCGCACGCAGTTCGCGCCAGCCGGCCACTGCCGCGGCGGGCAGCGCGAGCGGCCGCGCAGGCTGCTGTTCCCGCACCCACAGGAGCGCCGGTACGGTGAACAGAAGCCACCAGGCCGATACCATCGGGAAGGCGAGCCGCACGGCATCCGCGCTGCTCGCGAGCCCGAAGCGCTCCGGGCTCGTCACCATGGCGGCATTCAGCAGGAGCAGCAGTCCGCCGCCGGCATAGCCCAGCGAATAGCCGTAGGCGGAGACCAGGTCGTACTCGCGCGGCTCCGAGACGTCGACCAGCAGCGCGTCGTTGAAGATGACGCCGCCCGAGAATCCGATTCCGGCGAGCAGGTAGATCAGCGCGGCAGCCAGCCATTCGCCCTGCCCGATGGGGTACAGCAGCCCGGTCATCAGCGCGCCAAGCACGGTGAAGAAGGCGAGCATGCGCAGGCGCGCGCCGCCGCGGTCCGCCATCGCGCCCAGCAGGGGCGCGAGCAGCGCAATCACCAGGCTCCCGGCACTGTTCGCCACGCCAAGCTGGAAGGTGCTGACGGACGCTTCCGTGCCGACGCTCCAGTACTGCTTGAAAAAAACGGGGAAGAACCCGGCCATCACTGTGGTGGCGAAGGCCGAGTTAGCCCAGTCGCAAAGCGCCCAGGCGACGACGGGGCGCCGCAGCAGCGCGTTCTTCACGCGGCGAACGCGAGGTGCTCGCGCGTCTCCCGGAATGCGAGGTCTGGCCACCGCTCCACCGTCAGGTTCAGGTTGACGCGCGACGGCGCGAGGTAGACGAGATCGCCGGCATGATCGAGCGCCAGGTGCTCGTGCGCGCGTTCCCGGAACTGCGATAGCTTCTGCGGGTCCGTGCCGTCGATCCAGCGCGCGGTTGCGACATTGACCGGCTCAAAGACGCAGGTGACGCCGTACTCGTCCGCGAGCCGGAACGCGACGACGTCGAACTGCAACGGGCCGACCGCGCCGAGGATCACGTCGTTGTTGCGCAGCGGGCGGAACAGCTGCGTTGCGCCCTCCTCGCAGAGCTGGTCGAGCCCCTTCTGCAGTGCCTTCATGCGCAGCGGGTCCTTCAGCACCGCGCGGCGGAACAGTTCCGGCGCGAAATTCGGGATGCCGGTGAAGGTGATGCGCTCGCCCTCGGTGAAAGTGTCGCCGATATTGATGGTGCCGTGATTGTGCAGGCCGATGATGTCCCCGGCCCAGGCCGTGTCCGCCTGTTGCCGGTCGGCGGCCATGAATGTCAATGCATCGGCAATGCGCACTTCCTTGCCGAGCCGCACGTGGTGCAGCCGCATGCCGCGCCGGTACGACCCGGAACAGATGCGCAGGAATGCAATGCGGTCGCGATGGCCGGGATCCATGTTCGCCTGGATCTTGAACACGAATCCCGTCAATGCGGTTTCCTGGGGCTCGACGACCCGTGTCGTTGCACGCCGCGCACGCGGCGGCGGCGCGTGGTCGACGAACGAACCGAGCAATTCCTCCACGCCGAAGTTCGAGATCGCGGAGCCGAAATGCACCGGCGTCTGCCGGCCAGCGAGGTATTCGGCGTGGTCGAAGGCAGGCATGGCGCCCTGGATCAGCGCGACCTCGTCGCGGAACGCAGGCGCCGAGTCGCCGAGCAGCGCTTCGGCCTCGGCGCTGGCGAGCCCCTCGATCGCGCGGTTGGTGCCGATGCGGCCGGTACGCGCGCCATCGTAGATATAGATGCGGTCCTCTCCGAAATGGTAGATGCCGGCCAGCTCGCGGCCCATGCCGATCGGCCAGGTGATCGGCGCACAGGTGATGCCGAGCACGCGCTCGATCTCGTCCAGCAACTCCACCGGCGGGCGGCCGTCGCGGTCCAGTTTGTTGATGAACGTCATGATCGGCGTGTCGCGCAACCGGCAGACTTCCATCAGCTTGATGGTCCGCTCCTCGACGCCCTTGGCGCAGTCGATGACCATCAGCGCCGAATCGACTGCGGTCAGTGTGCGGTACGTGTCCTCCGAGAAGTCCTCGTGGCCCGGCGTATCGAGCAGGTTGATCACCCGGCCGCGGTAGGGAAACTGCATCACCGACGACGTAACGGAGATGCCGCGCTGCTGTTCGAGACGCATCCAATCCGAGGTTGCGTGCCGTGCCGCCTTGCGACCCTTGACGGTACCTGCCATCTGGATCGCGCCGCCGAACAGCAGGAGCTTTTCGGTCAGCGTGGTCTTGCCGGCGTCCGGATGCGAAATGATCGCAAACGTCTTTCTAGGTTTGATTTCATGAGATATATCTTCGTCATTCACCAACCGCATCCTCGGCTATGTACGCGTTTCACGGGCCGGTGGGACCGCAGCTTTGCAGTACACGGCATCCGGCGTCCGCCGGTCAAGTCACCGGTGTCGACGGAAGCAATCGGCTACGATCATCGTTTATGCGAACCCTGAATTCTCCGGACGCAACCTTCACCGCCCTGGTGATCGCAGTTTCGATTGCCTTCATCTACCTGCTGCTGCCTTTCTACAGCGCGCTGCTATGGGCGGTCGTCCTGGCGGTGCTGTTCCTGCCGTTGAATCGCTGGCTGGTGCGGCGGCTGGGCGGCCGCCGCAATACCGCCGCCGCCCTGACCGTGCTGGCCTGCGCATGCCTCGTGGTCATTCCGGGTTCGTTGCTGCTGGGCATCCTGGCCCAGGATGCCAACAACTTCTATCAGCGCATCAGCAGCGGTGAGTTCGATCCTGCCGCGACGCTGGAGCGAGTTGGTGCCGCCCTGCCCCAGTGGCTGGTGAACCTCTTTCCGATGCTCGACTTCGGCGATTTCGAGGCCCTCAAGGAGCGCCTGCGCTCGGGGCTGTCGCAGATCTCGGGTTTCGTTGCCGGTCGTGCGCTGAACATTGGCCAGGGAACTGCGCGGTTCTTCATCGGCCTGGGCGTGATGCTCTATGTGCTGTTCTTCCTGTTCCGCGACGGTACGCGGCTGGTCGGCGCGATTCGCGATGCCAGCCCCCTCAGCGAGCACCGCACGGTTCAGATGATGAAGAAATTCGGCGAAGTCGTGCGGGCCACGGTGAAAGGCAACTTCATCATCGCGCTGTTGCAGGGCGGCGTCGGCGGCGTCGCCTTCTGGGCGCTGGGCATCGAAGCCGCGTTGCTCTGGGGTGTGGTGATGGTGGTGCTGTCCCTGCTACCCGCGGTTGGCGCGTTCCTGGTGTGGGTGCCGGTGACCGTCTATCTGTTCATGTCGGGGGCCGTCGCAAAGGGTTTGATCCTTTTGCTGATCGGTGCGCTGGTGATCAGCCTCATCGACAACCTGTTGCGGCCAAGGCTGGTGGGCAAGGATATCGGGCTGCCGGACTACCTGGTGCTGGTCTCCACGCTCGGCGGCCTCGCCTTGTTCGGCATGAACGGCTTTGTCATAGGTCCGCTGATTGCCGCGCTATTCGTAACGGTATGGTCGCCGCTCGCCGGTCCGGGTCGCGGCCCAGGGAAGCCTCCCGTAACCTGAGAACACCGGGTGAAATCTACCGTGTTGCGCAAGGGGCGCTGAACAACGCCTGCGGCGGCGCGCGATCCCATCCGCCGTCAATGCGCGTCCGGCAGCGCGCCGAGTTCGAGCCGATACACGAGCGCGTCCTCGCGGCCCTCCTGCGCCTGGTAATAGCCGCGGCGCTGGCCGACGGCTTCGAAGCCCAGTTCGTGGTAGAGCCGGATCGCCCCCTTGTTGGACCGCCGCACTTCGAGGAAAGCGTCCCGGATGCCGCGGTCACGGGCGTGGCGCAGCACCGACAGCAGCAGCATCCTGCCGACGCCGTGCCGCCGCAAGCGTTCCGCGACGCAGAGATTCAGCACGTGCGCCTCGCCGGCGCCCATCGAGAGCACGGCATAGCCGCCGGGGCCGGCGGATGTTTCCACGACGACGCAGTGATAGCCGACGCGCAGGCAGTCCGCGAAGATCTGGTCATTCCAGGGAAACACGTACGACTCGCGCTCTAGCGCGGCGACCGCCGGTAGATCCGCCGGGACCATCGGTCGCAGGCGCCAGGTGAGCTCCGCAAGTTCGTCACGCGCGGTCGCCACGGGCGAGCACTCCAAGCGCCAGTATCAGGTCGGTCCAGGCCTTGCGCTTTTCGGTCGGCGAACGCAGCAGATACGCGGGGTGGTAGGTCACGACAACCGGCACTCCGCCGAACTCGTGCACCCGACCGCGCATTCGGGCGAGCGGTTCCTCACGCCCGAGCAGCCGCTGTGCTGCAATGCGGCCGACGCACAGGATCGCCGCGGGCGCGACCAGTTCGATCTGGCGGCGCAGGTAAGGCAGGCACTGCGCCGCTTCCAGCGCACCGGGGTCCCGGTTATTCGGCGGACGGCATTTCAGCACGTTCGCAATATAGACCGCGCTACGCTCGAAGCCCGCGGCCGCAAGCATCGAGTTCAGAAGCTGCCCCGCGCGCCCGACGAATGGCTCGCCCTGGCGGTCTTCCTCGGCACCGGGCGCTTCGCCGATCACCATCAGGCGCGCCTTGCGCTCACCGGTGCCAAACACCGTCTGCGTGCGCGTTTCGCATAGTCCGCACAGCCTGCAGTCGCGGACGACAGCCTCGAGAGCGTCCCAGTCGAGCTCGGCAACGCCGTCGCTGCGCGCGCCGGGCCGCGTGCGCGCGAGCCAGGCCGTAACGCCCATTGCGTCCAGGATCTCGAGTCGTCCAGGATCCATTCCGTCAGCCACCACCCGCGGCGCCGGCGTCGCGCCGCTTGCGGATCTTGAGCCACGCCCAGCCCAGCGGTCCCGACAGTGCGAAACCGGTAAACAGCAGGAACAGGACCACCGGCGGATCGACCGCGATCAGGGCGATCACGAGCGGTACCAGCAGCAGGCGCGAATAGCGCACGCGTTCACCGGCTGCGCGATCCTTGAAGCTGCGGTACGGGAACCGGCTGACCATCAGCAGCGCCGCAATCACGGTAATCAAGAACGCCAGCACGAGTCCGGCCTGGCCGGTGGGATCAAACCCGAACAGGCCGTCGCGCTCGTATTTGTACGCGAGGCCGACGAACGCCGCGACCATCGCAGCCGCCGACGGGCTCGGCAGCCCTTCGAAATAGCGCTTGTCCTGCGTCGCCGAGCGCGCATTGAAGCGCGCGAGACGCATCGCGGTCGCCGCCGCGAAGAAGAACGCCGCAATCCAGCCAAAGCGGCCCCAGGCCGCGCCATATTCGGCAATGCGTGCGACGCCCCACTGGTAGCAGACGATGGCCGGCGCCAGACCGAATGCGACCATGTCGGCGAGGCTGTCGAACTCCTTTCCGAACGCGGTTTCCGTGCCCATCAGGCGCGCCACGCGCCCGTCGAGGCCGTCAAAGATCATCGCGACAAAGATCGCGATCGCCGCGCGGCCAAAATTACCGTCGATCGCGGCGACGATGGCATAGAAGCCGCCGAACAGGCAGCAGGTCGTGAGCAGGTTGGGCAGCAGATAGATTCCACGGCGCCTGCGGATCTCGATGGGTTCCATATTCATGCGACTGACGTGGCAAGGCCAGGGGGCAGCGCCTAAGATACCGCGCTTTGGGATCGGCGACACGCGCCGCCCGTCTCCGGTGGTAAGCCATGCGACTGTCCGCGTACCCGATCCAGAATATGAAGGAAGTCCCGGCCGATGCCGAGGTCGTCAGCCACCAGCTGATGCTGCGGGCAGGCCTCATACGGCGGGTCGCCGGCGGGCTGTACACCTGGCTGCCGATGGGGCTGCGCGTGCTGCGCAAGGTGGAGCGCGTGATCCGTGAGGAAATGAACCGGGCGGGGGCGCTCGAAATCCTGATGCCGGTCGCGCAACCGGCCGAGCTCTGGGTCGAATCGGGGCGCTGGGACCAGTTTGGCCCCGAATTGCTGCGCTTCAAGGACCGGCATGACCGCGACATGGTGCTGGGGCCGACGCACGAGGAGGTGGTGACCGAACTCGCGCGTCGCGAGCTCAGGAGCTATCGCCAGCTGCCCGTCAATTTCTACCAGATCCAGACCAAGTTCCGCGACGAGATCCGCCCCCGCTTCGGGGTGATGCGCGCGCGTGAGTTCAGCATGAAAGATGCGTACAGCTTCCACGCGGACGATGCCTCGCTCGCAGCAGGCTACCAGCGCATGTACGACGCCTATACAGCGATCTTCACGCGGCTCGGACTGCGCTTTCGCGCCGTGCACGCGGATACCGGCGCGATCGGGGGCAGCGCCTCGCAGGAGTTTCACGTACTGGCCGATTCGGGCGAGGACGCGATCGTGTTCTCCGATGGCGACGACTACGCGGCCAATCTCGAGCTGGCGGAGGCGCTCGCGCCGTCGGAGCCGCGCGCAGAGCCCGGCGCAGCGCTCGCAGAAACCCCGACCCCGGGCGCGCGCACCATCGCCGAGGTGAGCAGCCTGCTCGGCATTCAATCGTCCCGCATGTTGAAGACACTGATTGTCGACGGCAGCGACGGCGGTCTGGTCGCACTGATCCTCCGCGGCGACCATGAACTCAATGCGGTCAAGGCGCAGAAAACCACCGGAGTCGCGGCGCCGCTGCGCATGGCGGACATCGCGCGCATCGCCGCGACGCTGGGATGCGAACCGGGCTCGCTCGGGCCGGTCGGCCTGCAGATCCCCGTCATCGCCGATCGCGCGGCCGCCGCGCTTGCTGATTTCGTCTGCGGCGCCAATCGTGCGGACCGGCACCTGACCGGGGTCAACTGGGGGCGCGATCTGCCGGAACCCCGGGTGGCGGACCTGCGCAATGTCGTCGACGGCGATCCGAGCCCGACCGGACGCGGCCGGCTGACCGTCACGCGCGGCATCGAAGTCGGTCACATTTTTCAGCTCGGCCGCAAGTACAGCGAAGCGATGGGCGCTACCGTGCAGGACGAACACGGAGGCACCATTTTCATGCCCATGGGCTGTTACGGTATCGGCGTCACGCGCATCGTCGCGGCGGCAATCGAACAGAACAACGACGCGCGCGGCATCGTCTGGCCGGCGCCGCTCGCGCCATTCGACGTCGTGCTGGTCGGCCTGAACTGGGAAAAATCGGCGCGCGTCCGCGAGAACGCGGAAGCGCTTTACCGCGAGCTGGGCGCCGCGGGCATCGAGGTGCTGCTCGACGACCGCGATGCGCGGCCGGGCGTCAAGTTCGCGGACGCGGAGTTGACCGGAATCCCGCATCGCATCGTCGTCTCCGATCGCGGCATCGAGGCGGGACGCCTCGAATACCGTCACCGGCTCGCGAGCGACAATGAGGACTTTCCGATGGCGGAAGCCGCATCGTTCGTGCGCGAACGAATGGCAGCCGCCTGAAGCGGATCGCATGATGAGGCATGCGCTGCTTCGGGTGATCCTCACGCTGATCGGCCTCGGCGCGGCCGGCGCCGAAGCCGGTCAGGCGCAGCGCGATCCCGGCTTGCGCGCAGTGATCGCCGCCGCGATCAGCAGCAAGGCCTGCTTCGAAGACAAATACGACGACGTCGTGTGGTACGCGCTGATGCAGCCGCGCGTCGAGAAGCGCTTGCGCCAGCAATCCGCGGACCTGCGCCTCGGCGACGACATGACGGCCGCCGCGCAGCGCATCCTGCGCGCCGTGCACTGCGAATCGAACAAGCACGACATGCTGCGCGACCGGCCCCAACTGGTGCTCGCCGTCATCGATGTCGAGAGTGCGTTTGACCCGTTTGCCGTGTCTTCGGCGGGTGCGGTCGGCCTGATGCAGGTCATGCCGTTCTGGCCGAACGAGCTTGGGCTGTCAACGCGCGACCTTATCGACGTCGAACTCAACGTCCGGATGGGCACCAGCATCCTCGCTTATTATCTCGCTCGCGAGCGCGGCGATTATCACCGCGCACTGGGTCGCTACAACGGCAGCCTCGGCAAGCGCACGTACCCGGATCTCGTCCTCGGCCGGTTGCACTCGCGCTGGCAGCGCTGATCCGCTATTTCTGCACGAAGCCCGCGGGCCATGCGAATTCCGCGGGATCCACAGGCTCCGACTCGAGTGTGTCAACGCGCGCCAGCGGCGGGCCCTGGCGCAGCCAGTGCGTCAGCTCGTCGAGCGCCGCGATGTCACCGGCCGCGAACACGACGACACTGCCGTCCGGCAAATTCTGCGCCGAGCCCCGCACCGACAGTTTCCGCGCATGCCGGGCCGTGCTCGCGCGAAAATACACGCCCTGCACGCGTCCACGAACGACAATGCGGCGGGCGGCCTCGAAACCGGAACTAGAATTCACTGGCTGAATACTTTGTAAGTTGTTGACAGTAAAGGCAAGTCAGATGACAGACATTCTGGTTCTCTATTACTCGCGACATGGCACGACGGCCGAACTCGCCCGCCATGTCGCGCGCGGCATCGCGAGCGTCGCCGGCGCACGCGCGCGCATCCGCACGGTGCCCGCC
>JALYJS010000499.1 GCA_030799345.1 Pseudomonadota bacterium
AGAGTAAGTGCAAGCTCGAAGTGCCGCCGGGCGGCGTCAAGGGCGACCGCCGCACGCGGCTGTCCGGCTACGGCGTGCAGCTGCGCGAGAAGCAGAAGCTGCGCCGCATGTACGGCGTGCTCGAGCGGCAGTTCCGCAATTACTACACGAAGGCCGCGGGCCGCCCGGGTTCGACCGGCGAGAACCTGCTGCGCTTCCTCGAAGGCCGCCTGGACAACGTCGTCTACCGCATGGGTTTCGCCGCGACGCGCGCCGAGGCCCGCCAGCTCGTGTCGCACAAGGCGATCGAGGTGAATGGCGACCGGGTCAACGTGCCGTCGTACCAGTGCGCGGCGGGCGACACCATCGCCGTGCGCGAGAAGTCCCGCGAGCAGGCGCGCATCGCCGCCGCGCTCGCGATCGCGACGCAGGTCGGGCTGCCCGACTGGGTCGAAGTGGACGACAAGAAATTCACCGGCACGCTGAAGGCGTTGCCGGACCGTGACCAGATCCTCCCGGACATCAACGAGAACCTGGTCGTCGAGCTCTATTCGAAGTAAGGGTAACGGCAATGCAAGGATCCGCCACGGAATTCCTCAAGCCCCGCTCGGTCAAGGTGACCGAGACGGCGGCGCGACAGGCACGCATCGTGATCGAGCCGTTCGAGCGCGGCTTCGGCCATACGCTCGGCAACGCGCTCAGGCGCGTGCTGCTGTCCTCGATGCCCGGCTGCGCCGTGACCGAGGTCGAGATCGAGGGTGTGCTGCACGAGTACACGAGCATCGAAGGCGTCCAGGAGGACGTCGTCGAGATCCTGCTCAACCTCAAGTCAGTCGCGATCGAGATGCACACGCGCGACTCGGTCGAGCTGCGCCTGCAGAAGAAAGGCCCCGGCCCGGTGACCGCCGGCGACATCCAGATCGACCACGACGTCATCGTCGTCAATCCGGAACTCGTCATCGCGAACCTGAACAAGCCCGTGGAACTCGCGATGAACCTGAAGATCGAGCGCGGCCGCGGTTATCGCCCGGCAGTTCAGCGCCTCGAGTTCGAGGAGCAGAGCCGCCCGATCGGGCGCCTGCAGCTCGATGCGTCGTTCTCGCCGGTGCGCCGCGTGACCTACGGCATCGAGTCCGCGCGCGTCGAACAGCGCACCGACCTCGACAAGCTGATCATCGACATCGAGACCAACGGCACGATCAACCCGGACGAGGCGATCCGCCGCGCGGGCGGGATCCTGAAGGAACAGCTCACGGTGTTCGTGGACCTCGAAGGCCAGGGCGAGTCCCCGAGCCGCGACTCGGGCCCGCTGCCGGATCCGATCCTGCTGCGCCCGGTGGACGAGCTCGAGCTGACCGTCAGGAGCGCCAACTGCCTGAAGGCCGAGAACATCCATTACATCGGCGACCTGGTGCAGCGCACCGAGGTCGAGCTCCTGCGCACGCCGAACCTCGGCAAGAAGTCGCTGACCGAGATCAAGGAAGTCCTGGAGAGCCATGGGCTGACGCTCGGCATGCGCATAGACGGCTGGCCGCCGGCGTCGCTGCGCCGCGAAGACGAGCTGCGTTCGGCCTGAACGCACCCACGGGATAAAGACTCATGCGACACCAACTGTCCGGACGCCAGCTTTCACGCAACAGCTCCCATCGCCGGGCGCTGATGCGGAACATGTCCGTGGCGCTGCTCCGCGAGGAGAAGATCCGCACGACGCTGCCGAAGGCGAAGGAACTGCGCCGCGTCGTGGAACCGCTGATCACGCTCGGCAAGAGCGGCTCGGACGCCGACCGCCGCCGCGCCTGGTCGCAGCTGCGCGACAAGGCTGTGGTCGAGAAGCTGTTCGGCGACATCGGACCGCGCTTCAAGAGCCGCGCCGGCGGCTATACCCGCATCCTGAAAATGGAGCCGCGCCCGGGCGATTCCGCGCCGATGGCATTCATGCAGCTGGTCGAGGGCGAGGCCGCCGTGGCGACCGCACCCGAGGACAAGCCGGCTAAGAAGAAAGCCAAGGCGAAGTCCGCCGCTCCGAAGAAAGCGCCCAAGAAGGCCGCCGCCAGATCCGAAGCCGCGCCGAAGCGCCGGAAGAAAGCCGCCGCCTGAGATTTCCAAACCGAAAGGGGACGCACCCCTTTGGTCGCCATGGAAAAGCCGGGGTCACCCCCGGCTTTTTTTTGACTCGGTGCCGTGACTCGGTGCCGGGTCGTACATTCGTAATCTGGCATGCCAAACTACGAAAGTACGACCCGGCACCATAGATGAGGAGGGAGTCATGGGTCTGTTGCAGGAATTCAGGGAATTCGCGATGAAGGGCAATGTCCTGGACATGGCCGTCGGTATCGTCATCGGCGCCGCGTTCGGCAAGATCGTTGCGGCATTCGTCGACGCGATCGTGATGCCGGCACTGGGCTGGGTGATCGGCGGTGTCAATTTCGCGGACCTGACGGTCGTGCTCGGCACCAATGCGGCGACCGGCGAACCGGTCGCCATCCAGTACGGCCAATTCCTTCAGGCGCTGCTCGACTTCCTGATCATCGCGCTCGCGATCTTCATGGCGCTCAAGGTGATCAACCGCATGAAGCGCAAGCCGCCCGAAGCGCCGCCGGCTCCGGCGATGCCGCCGCGCGAGGAAGTACTGCTGACCGAGATCCGCGACCTGCTGCAGCAGCGCTAGCGGGCGGCAGCGGCAAACGCCTCGCGCGTGAGGTTCTGCGGCGCGCCGGTCGCCCGCGCGACGACGTTGTCCTCGATCCGGACGCCGCCCCAGGGCCGGAGTGCATCGACCTTCGCCCACTGGATCGAGCGCCCGCGTGCGTCGCCCCGCGCCTGCGCGAGCAGCGAATCGATGAAGTAGATTCCCGGCTCGATCGTCACGACGAATCCCGCTTCGAGCGGACGCGTCAGCCGCAGGTACGGATGCCCCTCGGGCTTCGCCAGCGTGCCGCCTTCCGCGCTCGCCATGAAGCCGCCGGCGTCGTGCACCATCAGGCCGAGCAGGTGGCCGATGCCGTGGGGGAAGAAAACCGACGTCACGCCGGTTGCGACCGCGGCATCCGCCGAACTCGATACCAGCCTCTGGTCCACCAGGATTTGCGCAATCTCGCGATGCGCCGCGAGATGGAGGTCGCGATAGTCGGTGTCGGGTCGCACCCGATCGGTAAGCTTGAGCTGCGCGGCGTCGAGCGCATCGATCAGGTCCTGGAACTCGCCCGGCGCCGCCGCATACGTGCGCGTGATGTCGCAGGCATAGCCCGCATGCTGGGCGCCGGCGTCGATCAGGAATGACTTCACGCCCGGTGGGCGACTGCGGTCCAGCAGCTGGTAGTGCAGCACCGCGGCGTGGGTGTCGAAGGCGATGATGTTGTTGTAAGGCAGCTCCTCCTCGCGCGCGCCGGCCGCCCGGCAGTAGGCGAGGTGGATCTCGTACTCCGAGGCGCCCGACCGGAAGCCGGCTTCCGCCGCCCGGTGCGCACGCACGCCGGCGGCTGTCGCTTTTGCCATGCAGGCCAGTTCATAGGGCGTCTTGACGGCACGGGCATAGTCCAGGCGGGCTACCACCGCCGGAGGGTCGTAGTCGCCCAGCCCATCGGTCGCGGGCGCAGGCTCGCCCAATACCGCCCAGCGCGCCTTGCCGCCCAGGTGGCTCCTGAGGGCGTCTGGCGAGCGAACCACCTGCAGGTCAAAGGAATCCACCCAGTAGCCTGCCGGCACGGCAGGTGGCAGGTACCAGTAGTCATCCGGCTGATGGAAAACGAGTTTTGGGCGGCTTCCGGGCGGATAAACGACAAAGGAATCCGGGCTCGCGTCAGGCAGCCACGCCCGGTAACGGGGATTCGGCCGGAACGGGTAGCTGCTGTCGTCGAGGTAGTAATAACGCAGGCTGCCGGATCCCACGATCAGGCCGTCATAGCCTCCAGCGGCGAGCGCCTCGTCGGCAACCGCCATGAGCTGACGCAGGTGGTCGCCATACAGTGTCTTCAGATCGGACATCGCCTTTGCGCCTCCCGCGACATAACCTTTTGGAAGCGTAGCCGTTGCCTAGACGATTGGCCATGCACTGCAGCGGCGACGAATAAGTGTCGCTGATTTGCGACCGTTGCTAACGCGGGCAATCGCGGTAAAATCAGTGCACGCGCCGAAGCGCCCGATGCGGAAAAATCAGGTGTTTTCGTCGCGGACTCGCCTTTTCTCACTAATCGAAATGAACTGGGGTAACTGACGATGAATGCAAATCTCCTGGGCGCCATTGCGGTTGCCCTCGTACTGGGTGCTTGCGGCGCCAAGCAGGATGTTGAAGTTCCGGCCGAAGAACCTGCTGCTCCGGCAGCGGAAGTCGCGCCGGCGATGGACGCTGCTGCTGACGCCGCCGCTGCTGATGCAGCTGCTGCCGATGCCGCTGCTGACGCCGCCGCTGCCGATGCCGCTGCGGCCGGCGCGTCTGCCGATGCCGCTGCTGAGTCCGCGGAAGAAGCCGCAACTCCTCCGCAGTAAGCTACGACTGCAATTGGTCCAATCGGCCGGGTGGATGGCGCGGCACACACCGCGACTTCCTCCCGGCCGTTCTGTTTCCGGTGAGCCGCGATGCCGATCACCATCCGTGAAGCAAAATCCTCCCGGTCCGACCGCGACTGGATCGAGGAAATCTACGGCGAGTATCTCGCCGACCTGACCGCCGACACGACCGGCGTGTTCCCGTCGCTGACCACCACCGGCCAGGGCGTCTCCGAAATCATCCAGGGCTGGTTCCACGACGACCGCCAGACGGCGTTCGTGATCCTGCGCGAGAACGAGCCCACCGGATTCGCGGTCGTGCAGCGGGTGCACACGATCCCGGACGACAAGCTCCGGCATTACCGCCTGAGCGAGTTCTTCATCCGCCGCCCGTTTCGCGGCAAGGGCGTCGGCCGCGGCGCCGCCATGATCCTGTTCGCGCGCTATGCCGGTGAGTGGACCATCGCCGAGCAGTCACGCAACGCCGACGCGATCCGCTTCTGGCGCCGCGTCGTATCTGAATTCACCCATGGCAAGTTCCGCGAGCAGCGCGGCCAGGGCGAAGTCGCGCATCAGTTCACAAGTGCGGGGCCCGTGGGAGTGCCGGCGCGGTGATTCGATACCGGCGCCGGGTCTGCTGAAATCGTTTCCGCGGAAACGTTTCCGGACACTTAGTTCATTTCGCGGGAAACCTGCTCCGCCTGCTCCAGTGCGCGCAGCACGTTTTCCCCGGCCAGCAGCTTGAGGTCCTCATCGCTCCAGCCGCGGCGGATCAGCTCCGCGAACAGGTTCGGGTACATCGAGACATCCGACAGCGCTTCGGGCCATTCGGTATTGCCGTCGAAGTCTCCGCCGATGCCCACGTGCTGGACGCCGGCCACCCGGCGCACGTAGTCGATCTGGTCCGCGACCGCTGCGATGGTGGTCTTCGGGATCACGACGCCTGCTTTCAGCTCCTCGAACAGCGCCGTGCGTTCCGCGTCGCTCTTGACGTCGTACGCCCGCCGGTTGTATTCCTCGATCAGCGGCTGCATCACGCGCGCCACCGCCGGGTCGGTGAAGCCCGCGACGAAGGTGACCATCACCACGCCGCCGTTCGCGGGCAGCATCTTCAGCACCTCGTCCGGGACGTTTCGCGGCACGTCGCAGACGCCCTTGGCGGAGGAGTGCGAGAAGATCACCGGCGCGCGCGACACGCGGATCGCATCCGCCATCGTGTCGGCGGACGTGTGCGAGAGATCCACCAGCATGCCGATCCGGTTCATCTCCTGGACGACCTGTTCGCCGAAGGGCGTCAGGCCGTCGTGACGGGCCGGCAGGTCCGCCGCCGAATCCGCCCACTCGATGTTCGTGTTGTGCGTCAGCGTCATGTAGCGCACGCCCAGGTCGTAGTAGCTGCGCAGCAGCGCGAGCGAATTTTCGATCGCATGCCCGCCCTCGATCCCGAGCATGGAGCCGATGCGACCGGCTTTCTTCGCGTCGCGGATGTCCTGGGCGGTGCTCGCGAGCTGCAGCGCCTCCGGATACCGCGCGATCACGCGGCGCATGAGGTCGATCTGCTCGAGCTGCGTGCGCGCCATGCCTTCCTTCAGTTCACCCGGCACGTACACGGACCAGAACTGCGCGCCCACGCCGCCTTGCCGCAGCCGCGCGATATCCGTCTGGCCGCGCGTCGATTTGCGCAGGTCGTAGGCTTCAACGTCACTCGGTGTGACCTTGTCCGTGCGGATGGCCCAGGGCAGGTCGTTGTGGCCGTCGAACAGGATGCCCTCGGCCAGCACGTGCTTCGCGTGTTCGAGATGCGCCGGCGTCGGCGCCGCTGCCGACGCGATGCTCGCGGAAAGGAACCCGATCGCCGCCAGGATGGTTAATTTCATGCTCACACTCCCCATTTCTGTCACATCCCGTCGGGAACTTCCGGTCCGCGTGGCTTGATCGCGCCGGTGCGGTAGGCGATTTCCAGCATTTCGATCAGCCAGTCGAGTCTCTGGGCCGGCGTGCGCTGGCGGAAAGCCCAGCGGCGCAATGCTTCGGCCTCCTCGTAGCTGCCCCAGGATTCCGGTGGCTTGTCAGCGACGTTATTCATAGTTCCCGCAGCCGTTCGATATCAGCCAGATCCTGCGGTCGACCTGCAAGTTCCTTGAGACGTATGAGATGGGCAACCGACGCCACCGGAACCCGCAAACCGCTTGAGATTTCGACGCGGACAGTATCCCGCCACAAGTCCTCAAACGGGATAGGAGATGCGATGAAAATATCGATTGTCGGGCGACGACCGGTCGTATCCCAATAACTGAACACCTGCATGTTGCGATCCCGGTGCCAGGCGGCTCGAACGGCAGGATCCGCCAGCAGTTTTGGATCAACGGGTGCCGCAGGGCGATAGCCCGTTTCAGCCAATGCCTTCACCAACCGGCCCGCGGCCTCGGGGCTCAGGTCGACGGCGAGGTCCACGTCTGCCGTGAGTCGGTCGACGCCATGAAGGACGAGGGCCAATCCGCCGACAACGACGTAGCGCAGTTGCTTCTCTTCAAGCAACGCGAACAACGCATGAATGTCGGTTGGCATGAGTGCTGCTAGTCCGGCGTCCTCACCTGGACTTTGACCTGCAGGGTACCCGCCATCTCAAACTGCATCTTCAGTTCGAACGTCTGGCCCGCGACCAGCGGTTGCTTCAGGCCGAACAGCATGATGTGCAGGCCGCCCGGTTCGAATGCGACGACTTCATTCGTGCCGACGTGCAGCGTGGAGACCGGCCGCATCCGCGCGATGCCTTCCACGACCGTCGTACGATGGACTTCGGCGCTGGCGGCGACGTCGCTCCGGATCGTCAGCAGCCGGTCGGATTTCCCGCCGGTATTGTCGATGCGCAGATACACGGCGGCGACCTGCGCACCGGGCGGGGAGGAGCGAGCCCAGGCGGATTCCAGCTTCATGCCCGCAGCCGCCGCGAAGCCGGCAACCAGTGCCGCAGGCAGGACCAGCGATAGCATCAGCGCGCGTTTCATGCCGCCTTCCGTCCCCGCGCCAGCACGCGCTTCAGGTAACGTCCGGTGAACGAACCGTTCGCCCGTGCGAGCTGCTCGGGCGTGCCCTCGGCGACGATTTCGCCGCCGCCGTCGCCTCCTTCCGGTCCGAGGTCGATGACCCAGTCCGCGGTCTTGATGACGTCGAGATTGTGCTCGATGACGATGACGGTGTTGCCTTCGTCGCGCAGCCGGTGCAGCACGGCGAGCAGATGCTTGACGTCCTCAAAGTGCAGGCCGGTGGTCGGCTCATCCAATATATAGAGTGTCCGGCCGGTCGCGCGCTTGGACAGTTCCTTCGCGAGCTTGACGCGCTGCGCCTCGCCGCCGGAGAGCGTCGTCGCGTTCTGGCCGAGCCGCACGTACGACAGCCCGACATCGAGCAGCGTCTGCAGCTTGGTCGCGACCACCGGCACGGCCTGGAAGAATATCGCGGCGTCCTCGATGGTCATGTCGAGCACTTCGTGGATGTTCTTGCCCTTGTAGCGCACGTCCAGCGTCTCGCGGTTGTAACGCCGGCCCTTGCAGACGTCGCAGGCCACGTA
>JALYJS010000503.1 GCA_030799345.1 Pseudomonadota bacterium
CGGTGACGCTCTGGGCGACTTCCTGGATATTGGTGGCGCGTCGCGTTGCGGTCACGACGACTTCCTCGAGGCGGGCATCATCGGAACCCGCGCGTTGCGCGAGGGCTCCGGTCGCCGGATACAGCACGGCAATGATGGCTGCGGCCAACGGTGTCATACGGTCGTTCATGGAATCCCCCCGGGCATCTCAAGGTTTCTGCGAACGAACTGCGTAACTCTTTTGAGCGTACAACAGGAAATGCGCGTTGGCCAGCGCGCCTTTGCCACGCTCAGTAAATCGACCCCCGCGAAGATTGCAGTGCGCCGGCTTCGACGTCCAGCCGGTAGTCGAGACCGCCGGACCCGTCCCAGTCGTCCAGATCGAAGCGGCCGCCGGGGCCGATGCGATAAACCTCGACGTTACGGAAGGTCAGTGGTTGTCCGGGTACGCACCGTTCCGGCACTGCTGAAGGCCGCAGGAAATACACGTAAGGCGTCGGGTGATCCGCTGTCGCGAAAACTTCGACGGTGCCGTCAGCTGGATTCACGTGCAGTGCGGTTTCCCGATCCGCCGCAATCGCCCGCGGACCCGCGTCCCAGTCATCCTGCATCAGCCGGGCCAGTAGCGTGACGGTGCGGCCGATCCGGTCCCGTTCCTGCAGGTGCTGATCCGTCAGGATGCGTCCGAGCCGCGGCAATGCCAGGAAATTCCGCTCGAGCGTCACGTCGGCGGCATAAGGATCCGCGAGCGCCACGGCGCTCGTCAGGCTTTCACCGAATGCCGCATAGACGAACTCGCCGAGGATCGCCATGCCGGCGCTGGTGCCCCCGATCGGGGCCGGTTTCGATGCAACGTGGTGGATGGCATCTTCGACCGGCGTGCCTTTCCAGTACCTGACGTAGTTCGACTGGTCACCCCCCGCGATGAACAGGGCCTCGGCGTTGCGAATGGTCCGGGCGACCGCCGGATCGTACGCCGCTTCGCGATTCGAAAAGACGATCGTCTCCACCGAGTCGCAGCGGCAAAGCGCGAAGATGTAATCGTTGTACTCGTCCTCGCCGGAGGCGCGCAACACCACGAAGTCGCCGCCACCGCCGTATTCCCCCATCCGTACGTAATTATGGTCGACATCGTTCCCACCGCCTTGCAGGACCCATAGTCCGCGCGTCGGCGTCGAGACATCCGCGACATTGCCGGTCACGTAGCGTTGCACGGAATCCGCCGACACTGGCGGGGAAGCGCCGCTCGCTGTGAGGGCGAAGAGGGCAGCCGGCAGGAATCTCCGCATGGCCACATGGTGCCAGAAAAAATTGAATCAGCTCCGGCGCGCCGGCTGGCGTTCCCGCAGCTTCGACCCCCGGGTACTGGTATGGTATTATTGCCATACATGAAAAGGAGTTTTACATGAAGCGCGCCCGCCCTGCGCCGAAACCCGCCGCGGCGTCGGCATTTCCCGAACTGCGCTCGGCGTCCGACCGCCGCGTGCTCGACCTGTTTGCCAGTCGCTCGCTGGAACGGGCGCTGCGCGACCAGGGCAAGACCAACCTGGAAGCCGTCTGGCAGTCCGCGGCGCGGGAGTTGCGCACCGCGGGCCCGCGCGCGCGCCCCGCGAAAGGCGGCCCGCTCGACGTGCACCGCCGGATCGTCAATGGTCTTCCCGGCATTGCGCTCGTCATCGCCTCCGCGATGGCTTATGACTCGATGCAGGAGGCGCTGCCGCTCTTCGACCTGAGCGCGAAGACGGCCAAGCAGCGCATGTGGCAGACGCTCGCGCCGAATGAGGGCGAGATCGCGCTCCGGATCGGCCGGGTGCTGACCATAGCCGCCGATGCCCTCGGCTCGCTCGATGCAGCGCGTCAGTACCTTCGTACGCCCAATTTCGCGCTCGGCGGCGCTGCACCGCGGGATCTGCTGCGCACCGCGGATGGCGAGCAGATCGTGCTCGGGGAGATCCAGGCCCAGGCGGAAGGCGGACCGGTTTGAAATTGTTCCGCGCCCGGGCGCGGCGGCATGCCACGACGCGCAAATTCGATGCGCTGGATTCATCCGGTTCGGTGGCCGGGCCGCGCGGCTGGCGCTTCAACGATCTTGCGACCGAGATCCTCTACACAACCGAGGTCGAGGCGCTTGCCATCCTGGAAGTCGCGGTACGGCCGGGATTCGAGACCATTGCCGAGATCCTGATCGCCACGATCGAAGTACCCGACGGCGCGATTGCAAGCCTGGATGAACTCGGCCTCCGGCTCCCACGCGACTGGGCCGTGCGGCCGGCGGCCGACGACAGCCGGAAGATCGCGCGCGGTTTCCTCGATGTGCTGGCAGCCCGCCCGGCCGGAAGCCGTCCGGTCGGCGTCAGAGTTCCGAGCGTGCTGTCCGGCAGCGATTTCAATGTCCTGCTCGATCCCTCGCGCAGGGCCGAGTTCAGGGCGAAGCAGACCAGCCAGATTCCCTTTGGAAGCTTGAGGGCGACCGGGAGCTAAGGCTAGTCTTGGGTATGAAGAACGCCAGAGTGCTCATTGCCGTCGCGTTGCTCGCCATCATCAGCGCAGAAGCGCAGGCCACCGGATCGATCGCGCTCGTCAATGGACGCGTCTATACGGGCGATTCGAGCGGTCCGCCGGCGGAAGCCGTGCTGGCCCTGGGCGGACGCATCCGCCACGTTGGTTCGTCCGCAGAAGCCCGACGGTTGGCGCCATCCGGCACGCGCATCGTCGACTTGCAAGGCGCGACCGTGCTGCCCGGCCTGTCGGATTCGCACGCGCACCTGGCCGGCATCGGCTGGCGGGAAATCAGCTTTGACCTGACCGGAGTCGAAAGCCTGGCCGCGCTGCAGGAGCGCCTGCGCGAGCGGGCCGCGATGGATAGTTCGCCCTGGATCACCGCGTCCGGCTGGATCGAGTCGCGCTGGACGCCGGCGGTCTTTCCGAGCCGCGAGGATCTCGACGCGGCCGTGACCAGCCGTCCGGTCATGCTCGAACGGGCCGACGGCCACGCTGTCATCGTCAACAGCCTGGCGCTGAAGATCGCCGGCATTGACCGCGATACCCCGGATCCGACAGGCGGACAGATCCTGCGCGATCCGGAGACGGGCCAGCCGACCGGCATGCTGATCGACACTGCGAGGGAGCTGGTAAAGCGGCACGTGCCGGCCGCGTCTCCCGAAGACCAGGCACGCGCACTCGAAGCAGGCGCTGCGCGCAGCATCGCGCTCGGCTGGACCCAGTTGCAGATCGCGGGCACCCGCTGGAAGGAAATCGAGCAGCTCTGCCGGCTGTACGCGGCAGGCCGCATCAAGCTGCGCCTGTATGCGGCGATTGAGGGCCCCGGCGCCGATGCCGACCGCCTGCTTGCGGTCGGCCGTGGCTGGAAGAGCTGCGACGCGCGGCTCACCGTGCGGGCGATCAAGCTCTACATGGACGGCGCTCTCGGTTCGCGCGGCGCCGCATTGCTCGCACCCTACAGCGATGCGCCGGCGAACTCGGGTCTGTTGGTCAATCCACCGGGCGACATCCTGCGGATCGCGATCGCGGGACTCACGAGCGGCATCCAGATCCAGACGCATGCGATCGGCGATCGCGGCAATCGCCTGGCGCTCGACCAGTACGAACGGGCTTTCGCAGCCGTGCCGCCCGAGAAACGCGCGATCGCCGCTCCGCGCTACCGCATCGAGCACGCGCAGGTCGTGGACGCCGCGGACATGCCGCGCTTCGCCGCGCTGGACGTCATCGCTTCGATGCAGACCTCACACGCGATCAGCGACATGCTGTTTGCACCGGCTCGTCTGGGGCCGGGCCGCATCGCCGGCGCTTACGCATGGCGCTCGCTGCTGGAAGCGGGCGCGACCATTGCCGGCGGCAGCGACGCGCCGGTCGAGCAGGGCGATCCGCTGGTTGAATTCTATGCCGCGGTCGCGCGCCGCACGCTCGACGGATTCGCCGGCCCCGACTGGGGACTGGATCAGCGCATGACCCGTGGCGAGGCGCTCGCGATCCTGACGTCGAACGCCGCCTATGCCGCATTCGAGGAGAAAGAACGCGGCACGATCGCCGTCGGCAAGCTCGCCGATTTCAGTGTGTTTCCCGTGGACATCATGGCTATTCCCGAGGACGAAATACCGCGGGTACGGGCGCTGATGACAGTGATCGGCGGGGTCGTGGTTTACGAGGCCGCCGCGCTCATGCCACCGAACGGGAGCGATTGACCGCGACGCGGAACCGGCCGGTCGCGGTGAGCCGCTCCTGCAGGGATTGCGCGCGGCGCCGTTCCGCGCGTTTAGCCGCGTATGACATCGCAGCAACCTCCCGCAGCGACGAGGACGGCGCGAACAGGAACCCCTGGCCGGCCACGCAGCCGAGCTCCAGCAGTTTCGCCACCTGATCTTCCTGCTCGATGCCTTCGGCGACGGTCTCGAGTCCGAGCGTCTCGCCCAGCATGACCACCGCGCGCGCAAGTTCCGGCCCGTCGTCCTGTTCCGTCAGCCGTCCGACGAACGAGCGGTCGATCTTGAGGATGTCGATCGGGAAGCGGTGCAGGTAGGACAGCGATGAATAGCCCATGCCGAAATCGTCGATTGCGAGCCGCACGCCGAGCGCCTTCAGTTCGCGGAAGCGCTCCAGGTTGACTTCGGTGTTGTGCATGATGGTGCTTTCGGTCAGCTCGATCACCAGATTTTCCGGTTCGAGGCCGGACGTCTCGAGCGCATGACGGACGTCGGCCAC
The DNA here is from genome assembly GCA_030799345.1 of Pseudomonadota bacterium. GTDB lineage: Bacteria > Pseudomonadota > Gammaproteobacteria > Steroidobacterales > Steroidobacteraceae > SCUD01. Next base: position 4,699 of record JALYJS010000503.1, read on the forward strand.
GAGATCCGCGTGCTGCAGGTGGCGGCCCGAGATATTGACGGCGACACGCAGGCCTTCGCCCGCGACGATGGAATCCCGCCAGGCGCGGACGCTGCGACAGGCCTCGATCAGCACCCAGCGGCCCAGTTCGATGATCCTTCCGGACTCTTCGGCCGCCGGGATGAAGGACGTTGGCATGATGATTCCCTGCAGCGGGTGATTCCAGCGCACCAGCGCCTCGACTCCCAGCAGTTCGCGGTGCGTCAGGTCGACGACCGGCTGGAATTCGAGGAAGAACTCGCCGCGCTCCAGCGCGCCTCCCAGGTCTTCCTCCAGGCGCAGCCGCTCGCGGAGCTGCTCCTGCATGTGCGGCTGGAACACGACGAAGCGCGCCTTGCCGGCGGACTTCGCGCTGTACATCGCGATGTCGGCATTGCGCAGGAGCTGCTCGGTATCGTCCCCTGGCTGCGAATAAGCGATGCCGATGCTCGCCGCGATCTGGGTATTGCTGCCGTCGAGCACGAACGGCTCCTGGAACGAGGCCGCGACCGTGGCCGCGATGCGCTCGACGTCGACCCCTTCGTTGATGCCTTCCAGCAGGATCGCGAACTCGTCGCCGCCGAGCCTGGCCACCGTGTCGGAAGGCCGGGTTGACTTGATCAGGCGCTGCGAGACCGCCTGAAGCAGCCGGTCGCCGGCATCGTGGCCCTGCGAATCGTTGACGTTCTTGAAATTATCCAGGTCCAGGAACATCACTGCGATGCGCTGGCCGGAGCGCTGGGTCAGTGCGATTGCGTGTTCGACGCGGTTGCGGAACAGGCTGCGGTTCGCCAGCAGTGTCAGCGGATCATGGAAGGCGAGCTGCCGCAACTGTTCCTCGAGCGCCTTGCGCTCGCTGACGTCGCGGAAGTTGAGCGCCAGGCCCGCGATCGCGGGGTCGTCCAGCAGGTTGCTGCCGACGCTTTCCAGCGTGGTGCGGCGCGAACCGTTGCCCACGGACACTTCGACCGGCCCGATCGAGCGTCCGCGCGTCGCCGTCACTTCGGAGAGGAACGCGGTCAGCCGTTCGCGATCGGAGTCGCCCCAGAATTCGAGCAGGTTGCGCCCGACCAGGTCATCGGGATTCATGCCGAATGTGCGTTCGGCGGCGGGCGAGGCGAAGCGCAGGCGCCCGTCGACATCGGCGATCATGATGACGTCCGAGGCATTCTTGATAAGCGATGCGTAACGGGCCTCGACGATGTTGGCGGCGCGACGTTCGCGCACCAGCGCATCGTCCCGCGACAGCACGCCCTGGCGCAGCATGACCAGCAACGTCAGCACGAAGATGATGACCGTCATCACGGTGGCCGGGCTCGCGGTGTTGCCGCTCTCCACGTAGACCAGCACCAGGAACGACACCAGCATCGCCAGGTAGGGCAAGCCCTGGAGCAGCGCATTGCCGAGTGCGCTTGCCGACTCGTGTGATACCGGAGCGCCGCGGATCTGTTCGCGCGCCGCTGCCGCGAGCCATCCGTAGCAGGACAGGTAGATCGCGTCCGATACGCCGCCCGGCAGGTAGGATCCGGTCACCTTCGACATCGCCCAGACGATGTCCGCGAGGAACATGGACGAGAAGCCGATTGCGAGCAGGATCAGCGTGCGGCGGCCGATCGGACCGGAGCCGGCATGCATGAGCAGCACACCGAATGCCAGCAGCATCAGGCAGTTCAGCGCGATATAGCTCTGCGTCAGTATGTACTTGATGATGTGCGGGTCGCGTTCCGCCGCCGCAGTCGGCGCGATCACGAAGAACCAGAAGAACGCACCAAACCCCAGCATCAGGATCGTGGCATCGAGTGCGAGGCGGCCCCATTGCACACGCAGCGCCGCGGCGCGCACCACGGTCAGCAGGCCGGCGAACAACAGCGGATAAAAGCCGAGGAAGAACACGTCGCCGACCGACGGGAAGGGGTCGACGCCGAACAGCCAGTACGTCGAATTCAACAGGTTGCCGACGCTGTACACCGCGATCGATGCGGCGAGGAACCGCCAGGCGCGGCGCGCGGCAGCGTCCCTGGCCTTGCGGGCGGCGAGTGCGGCGAGGACGGCGGCGATGATGCTGGCCGGCGAATCGCTGAACAGCGTGAAGATCTCGGGCAACTGTTCGCCATGGATGAACATCGCCCCGAGCGCGATCACGATGTAGACAATGGTCGCGATCGTAAGCACGCCGGTCCAGCCGGCGGCAAACGGCTCGCGCGACGGCGCTCCTTCGGCAGACTCCGGACTCGGAGACATCTTGTCCAGCTTGGGTACTCCCGGGCGCAGCGCTGCCCCTGGTGGCAGGACGCCGACTCGACATATGTAGCCCCAGTGGGTCGGAGGCTAACTGTGATGCGCGTCAGGAAACCGGAGCACGGACGTGATGCGATCCACACAACAGGTGTGCGGCAACGGAACTCTACTTCCAGACGGCTTCAGCCACCCGCATCAGGTTCTCCCCCATGATCCCCTGCACGGCGACTGCGGGGTAACCCAGCCGTTCGAGTCCGTCCGCGATCTCAGGAATCACTTCCGGCGGCAGGTTCTTCGATCCGGAGCCGTAACCCCACTCGCGCGGCCACATCAGGGCATTCGCGCGGCCGGGATCCATGAGTTCGCCGCTCTTGAACATGTAGTCGAGCCCGAGCGCCGCGTGTTCGGCGCCGACGAGCTGCACCACATGGTCCACGCAGCGAACGACATGCGCCGCGCCCGGCGTCGGGCTGCCGAGAAAGAGTCCGATGCCGTTGATGCCGATCACACCGCCGGTCGCGGCACACGCGCGGATCAGCTCGTCCGGAATGTTGCGTGGATGGTCGTGCAGGCGGCGCGGATTGGAGTGGGAGAAGATCGCCGGGACGTCCGTCGAATCGAGGATATCGCGCGCGGTTCGATAGCCGCTGTGAGAGCAGCACTTGATCATGCCGACACGGTCCATCTCGGCGAGGATCGCGCGGCCGTGGGCGGTCAGGCCCTCGTCCTGCGCGTCATGGCAGCCGCTGCCCGCGAGGTTGCGCCGGTTGTAGACCAGCAGCATCCAACGCACGCCGACCTGGTAGAAGAACTCCACCAGCGACAGCTGCTCGCCAAAGGCGAACACGCCTTCGATGTCGAGGCAAATGGCGAGCTTGCCCGCAGACTTCGCGGCGCGGATATCCGCCGTCGTGAGGGCCAGCGCATACGTGTCCGGATGCTGCTGCACGAACTGGCGGATGCTCGCGGCCATGCGCGTCAGCACATCCAGTGGAACATGGCTGTCGCCGATGTTGATCGTCACCACATCGGCGCCGGCCTGGCGGTAGCGTGAAAGGCCCGGCAGCCAGCGCTCCGTGTCCGCAAAGGGAAGGCAGGCGTGGTTGTCCCAGACGATGCCGGTCTGCCCCATAATGCGCACATTCTATCCATTGCAACCGCTCCGGAGCCGACCATGACGATTTCCATGTATGACGCCTGCGTGACGCCCGCCATCCGCATGATGAACAACCTCGCGGCGGTGCTCGAGAAAGCAGGCCAGCACGCGGCGGCGAAGAAAATCGATCCGGACGTGCTGATCAATGCACGACTTGCGCCCGACATGTTTCCGTTGTCGCGACAGGTGCAGGTCGCGTCCGATTCCGTGAAGCTGGGCACGGCCCGGCTCGCGGGCCTGACGCCGCCGGCGTTCGAGGACAATGAGAAGACGATTGCTGAACTCGCGGAACGGGCGAGGAAGACTGCCGCCTGGCTGGAAACGCTGACGCCCGCCCAGTTCGAAGGCGCCGAAAACCGGACGGTGCAATGGAAAACGCGGAGCACCGAGCGGCAGATGCGCGGATTGCCGTACGCCCTCCACCAGATGCTGCCGAATCTGCATTTTCACTGCACGACGGCCTACGGCATCCTGCGCCATAACGGCGTGGAGCTCGGCAAGATGGATTACCTGGGGCGTGAACCGCCGGTCTGACCGCGTCCCGGCTACATCCGTCCGAAACGGCCACCCTGGAAGTCGGCGAAGGCCTCTGCGATTTCGCGTTCGGTGTTCATGACGAACGGTCCGTAGCCGACCACCGGCTCGGCGATCGGCTCGCCGCCGAGGATCAGCATTTTCAGATCGCTTTCGGCGGTTATGGTGAATTCCGTCCCGTCGCGCGACAGCTGCACGAGCTCTGCGTGCGACGCACCATGCGAGCCGTTCACCGTGGCCCGTCCCTGCATGAACACGAGCGCCGCCGTATGTCCGTCCGGCAGCGCGAGCGTCACGGCTTTTCCGCTGGAAAGACGCAGATCCCAGACTTCAATCGGCGTGAAAGTCCTGGCGGGGCCCTGCCTGCCGCCATGGCTGCCGGCAATGATGCGCAGCGTACCGGCACTGTCCGCAAGCGGCACGCGCGGGATATCGGCATCCAGCAGCGTCTGGTAGCGCGGCGGCGACAGTTTGTCCTTGGCCGGCAGGTTGATCCAGAGCTGCATCATCTCGAGGGTGCCGCCGGACTGCGTGAAACGCTCGGAGTGGAACTCCTCGTGCAGGATGCCGGCGGCGGCCGTCATCCACTGGACGTCGCCCGGGCCGATGCGCCCGCCATTCCCCGCGGAATCGCGGTGCTCCAGTTCGCCGTCATAAACGACCGTCACGGTTTCGAAGCCGCGATGCGGGTGGACGCCCACACCCCGCCGGCGGGTGGCCGGGACGAACTGGCGCGGCGCGGCGTAATCGAGCAGCAGGAACGGGCTCAGGGCCTCGCATCCGAGGCCGTCATAGGAAAAAATCGAGCGCACCGGAAACCCGTCGCCGACCCAGTGCGGCTCCGCGGCCTCATGCACGGCCAGGACCTTGCGCACGGTGGGTTTCATGGGCGGGCGCGGGCGGCCGTGATCGTGGCGCCCGCCTGCAACGTCTTTGTCACCGGCGTCTTGCCGGCGATCTCGATCAGCTTGTGCCACTGCGCGTCGTCGAGTGCCACGTCCGTGGCCAGCGTGCGGGCAATATGGATGTTGCCATCCGCGTCCTTGTCGAGCGTCAGGCTCACCTGCATCGTGCCGATGTCCCAACCCTTGCGGTCGGCATACATCTTGAGCGTGATGGTTGTGCACGATCCGAGGCCGGCGAGGATGAGACCGTAGGGCGCCGGCCCGGCATTGCCCCCACCCGCCGAAACCGGTTCATCGGACAGGAGTTCGAAGCCTCCCGTCGTGACCGACTGCGCGTAGTCCGGCCCGATGCGCGTGACCAGCGCTGTCGCAATGCGCTTCACGGACGGCCCGCGCGCAGCCGGAGGGTGCCGATATCGGGCGCGACCAGCGGCGCGGCACGGGCGCCCTGCACGGTGCCGAATCGACGGCCTTCGTTCCAGTCGCGCGTGGCGGTTTCCATCTCCGCGGCCGTGCGCGCGACGAAGTTCCACCACAGGATGATGTCTTCCCCGAACGGTTCCCCGCCGATCAACAGGATCCGCGCAGATTCTGCGGATGACACGGCGAGCATGTCGCGTCCCTTGCCGAGATAGAAGAGGATGCCGGACTCGAGCGCCGCGCCGTCCACCTCGGGCCGGCCCTCGAGCGTTACCGCCGCGTACTCGAATCCGGGCTCGAGCGGCAGTCCGATGCGCGCGGAGCCCGGCGTCGCGAGATCAACGCCGACCATCGGCGAATACACGCGGGCCGGGGAGCGTTCGCCAATGAATGCGCCGGCCAGTACCGTGATGCGGAAGCCGCCGCGCTCGACGACCGGCAGGTCCGGGTAATGTTCGAAGGCCGGCTCGCGTTCCGCTTCCGTCCGGGGCAGCGCGATCCACAACTGTGCAAGCTGGAATCGGCCGGGCTCATCGGCCGGGGATTCCTCGGTATGCGAGATGCCGCGGCCGGCCGTCATGAGGTTCACCTGGCCCGGATGGATCCATTGCTCATAGCCGAGGCTGTCGCGATGCAGGATTTTTCCTTCGATCATCCAGCTGAAAGTCTGCAGGCCGATATGCGGATGCGGCCCGATGTTGAGTCCCTGGCCCGCCGCATAGTCAGCAGGCCCCGCGTGATCGAGGAAACACCACGCGCCGACGGTGCGGCGGTGGCGATTGGGCAGTGCGCGGCGAATCTCGAACGTATCGCCGACGATTGCGCGGTGCGATGTCAGCCGTTCGCTGGTCATGCACGCATGATGCCATGCTGGCGACGCATGGCAATCGGGAGTAATCTCCGGGCATGTCCCGCGCGCTGTTGATGACATTGAGTATGATTCCGGCGATGGCGATCGCAAACCCTGCCGCCGAAACACCCGAAGCGCGGCTTGAAGCGGCCGGGTACGCGCTGCCGTCACCGCCCAGTCCAGTGGCGACTTACGTGACGTCCGTGCGCACCGGCAACCTGCTGTTCCTGTCCGGTCACGGCGAATGCGGCGCCGAATTCACGACCGGCAAGGTGGGCGGCGACCTGACGGTTGAGCAGGGCCGGCTGTCCGCCGAGAAGGTCGGCCTGTGCATGCTGGCGACGATCAAGTCCGCGGTCGGCGACCTGTCGAAGGTCAAACGATTCGTGCGAATCCTCGGCATGGTGCAGTCCACCGAGGATTTCCGCGATCACCCGAAGGTCATGAATGGTTTCTCGGACCTGATGGTCGTGGCTTTTGGCGAGGCCGGGAAGGGCGCGCGTTCCGCGGTCGGCATGCAATCGCTGCCATCCAACATCGCGGTCGAGATCGAGGCGACAGTCGAGCTGCACGACGGCGACTGACCGGCGACCGTGCGGAATCTCGTCTACCTGCTGCTGCTGCCGGTCGGCGCCTATGTCGTTATCTGCCTGCTGCTGTTCGCTGGCCAGCGTTCGCAAATCTACTATCCGGTGCGGGAATCGAATCCCGACGGCGCCCGGTCCATCCGGATGCACGGCGCCGGCGCCGATCTCAAGGTCTGGGTCGTGCGGCGTTCCGGGCCGCGCGCGATCCTCTACTTCGGCGGCAATGCGGAGGACGTCGCCTACAACCTCGGGTCGTTTACCTCCGCATTCCCCGGGCAGTCGATTTATCTCGTCAACTATCGCGGCTATGGCGGCAGCAGCGGCGAGCCGACCGAGTCGGGTTTGACCGCCGATGCGGTCGCCGTCTTCGACCAGCTGGCCCGGCAGCACTCCGCAATCTCGGTGATCGGGCGCAGTCTCGGCAGCGGCGTTGCGGCCCATCTCGCCAGCGTGCGCGACGTTTACCGGCTCGTGCTTGTGACGCCGTTCGACAGTCTCGTGAATGTCGCGCGCGCGCACTTCCGCTACTTTCCGGTCTCGCTGCTGATGCGGGACCGCTACGATTCAGGACGCCTGGCGTCTTCCATCCGCGCCCCGGTACTGCTCATCGTTGCGGGCAACGATGAAATCATTCCCCGTGCCCGTAGCGACGCGCTGATGGCGGCTTTCGGGCCATCCCGAGCCCGGGTGATGGTGGTTGATGGCGTGGGGCACAATGGCCTCGATGGCCGCCCGCAGTACCTCGAAAGCATTGCGGAATTTCTAGGCAACGGCGTGAACCGGCCCTAAGCACCTCAACTGGCCGCCGGCAGCGCCTCGATGAACTCGACCATGCGCCGGCGCGCATCGTCATCCGGCAGGCGACCGATGCCGCCACCGATATTGTCGACCATGTGCTTGACCTGGGTGGTCGCGGGGGTCACGACGGTGACGGCCGGATGGGAGAGGACGTACTTGATGAAGAACTGCGCCCAGCTCGCGGCATCGAACTCCGCGGCCCAGGCCGGAAGCGGGCGATCGCCGACCCGCTGGAACAGCCGCGTCCTGCCAAAGGGCAAGTAGACCATTACGGCAATCTTCCGCTCCTCGGCGAGCGGCAGGATCGTTTCTTCGACGTCGCGGTTATCGAGCGCGTAATCGACACCGATGAAATCGAGCGGCTCCTCGCGCATGACGCGCTCGAGTTCGGGATACTGGCCCTTGTTGGTCGATGTGACGCCGACGTAGCGGATGCGCCGGGCTTTCTTGAGTTGCTGCAGGATGCCGAGCTGCATGGGTATGTCGGCCAGGTTGTGCACCTGGATCAGGTCCATGGTCTCGACGCCGAAGCGGCGGAACGATTCGTCGATCTGGGCCCGCGCCGCCGCGGGATCGGCGGCGCCTCCGCCACGCGGCGCCACGTTGACCTTGGTCGCCCAGAAAATCTTCTCGGCGATGCCGAGCTCGCGGGCAATCTGGCCGGCCACCGCTTCCGATGCGCCATATCCTGGCGCCGTGTCAAAAACCGTAGCTCCCTGGTCCACCATGGCCGCCAGCACTTCCCTCAGTGCGGTGAAGTCCTCGCCCTCGGCGACTTCGCGAAATGTTGCGGAGCTGCCGAGGCCGACGACCGGGACCAGCTCGCCGCTCGAGGGGATCGGGCGGTGCATCAAGGCCCGGCTGCCCGCCGCGAGCGCGAAGCCGGGCGGCAGCGCGAGCGCGAGGCCCGCGCCGGCGGCCAGTTCCATCCATTGCCGACGGTTGATCATTCAGCGTAAATCCTGGCCGGTACCGCGATGTACCAGCGATTGCAGCATGGAAAGCGCCCTGGTCACTTCCGTTTCCTGGCCGTCATTGGTCAGGATCGTGAACCAGACGATAATCTCGCCGGCCTGCAGTGCGCCCTGGGTCATGTAGCGGAACTCCTCTGGCAGCGGCGCCCGGTCGGTCACCGAAAAAAAGTAACCCGTTCCACGCGTACCTCGCAGCCGCTCGATCTCGATGGTTTCTTCGATGGCCTGGGACCGGATTCGTTCAGCCGATTCGCGCACGGCCGCGTAAAGCGCCGCCGGGTCCATGACCGGGCCAGCCGACGGATCCGGCGCGAGCGGTGTCAGGTGTACTGCAAATGGCGCGCCGTCGGCTGGCGTCAGCTGCACGGTCAGCGGAGCGCCGCCCGGAGGCACGTCGACGCTGTCGACCCAGGCCGGCGGCAAGGTCAGTTCGAGGGTATCGAGATTGGGCAGTTCGTAACGGCGCAGTCGGGATTCATCGGCGCAGGCGCAGGCCACTGCCAGCAGTGCGGAACCGGCAAGCAGGGCGGGAACAACGGACCGCGTCATGGCCCGCCAGCAGTCGTTTGCGCGTCAGGGCGCCGCGGGAGCCGCGACGGCGTCGGCCGGGCCGCCGCCGGAAACAAAGCCGACCTTCTGGAGCCCGCCGCGCTGAAGCGTAAACAGCACGTTGGCGACGTAAACATACGGCGTGCGGCGCTCGGCATCCACATGGACCTCGGGCTTCTCTTCGTCGGGCCTCGCGTTTTCGATCGCGACGTAGTCGCGCAGCGTCTGGAAATCGATCGGCGAGCCGTTCCAGAGGATCGTGCCGGTACCCTCGACGAAGATGCGCACCACCACCGGTTCGGTGGTCGGCGGATTCGGGTTGTCGCGCGGCAGGTCAATCTTGACCGCGTGCGTCATCACCGGGATCGTGATGATGAAAATGATCAGCAGCACCAGCATGATGTCGACCAACGGGATGACGTTGGGCTCTACCATCGGCTCTGCGCTGTCGCCCTTGACCGAAACTGCCATGAACTTTCCCCGCCGGGCCGCTACTTCCGGGCTTTAATATTGGTGGAATCCGAGTTTGCCCTTCCTCCCGGCATGGCGCAAGCCGAAGGCTTCGGTGCTATCCTTTTTGAAAAACCCGCCTCCGGGCGGAAAGGCCGGGAAACCGGATGAGCAAAGCGACCGCCGACATACGCAATATTGCCCTGGTTGGCCATGCCGGATCCGGCAAGACCCTGCTGGCGGAAGCGCTGCTGTTCGGGGCCGGCAGCATCCGCGCCAAGGGCAACCTGGCCCGCGGCACGACGGTCTGCGATCATGATCCCCAGGCGCGCCGCCTGCTTCATTCAGTGGATGCGACCCTGTGCTGGTTCGAAAGCGGCAATGCGCACGTCAATATGATCGATACGCCCGGATTTCCGGACTTCATCGGCCGCACGCTGCCGGTGCTGGAGGCGGTCGAAACGGCGGCCGTCGTCGTGAATGCCGCGGCTGGCGTCGAGCCCATGGCGCAACGCATGATGGATTTCGCCCGCGATCGCGGTTTGTGCCGCATCGTGATCGTCAACAAGATCGACGCGCGCGATGCGCGTACCGCGGCGACGCTCGAGGAGATCCGCGATCAGTTCGGGCGCGAATGCCTGCCGGTCAACCTGCCGGCCGCGGGCGGCTCGAAGGTCATTGACTGTTTTTTCCATAACGACGGCGAGGCCACCGATTTCTCGTCGGTCAGCCAGGCCCACACCCAGATCATCGATCAGGTCGTCGAGGTGGATGACGAACTGATGGCGCTCTACCTGGAGCAGGGCGAGGAACTCGCGCCTGAGCAGCTGCATGACCCCTTTGAAAAGGCCCTGCGCGAAGGGCATCTGGTGCCGGTCTGCTTCGTCTCGGCCGAGACCGGCGCCGGGATCCCCGAACTGCTCGAAGTGCTGTCGCGGCTGATGCCGAATCCCGCGGAAGGCAATCCGCCGCCGTTCCTGAAGGGCGAGGGTGCCGACGCTCTGCGTGTCGACGTCGTACCGGAACCCTCCCGGCACGCCATCGCGCATGTATTCAAGGTCACGGTGGACCCCTTCGTCGGCAAGCTCGGGCTCTTCCGCATGCACCAGGGCACGATCCGGACCGGTGCGCAGCTGTTCGTCGGTGACGCGCGCAAGCCGGTCCGCATCGCGCACTTGTTCCGCATGCAGGGCAAGGAACACATCGAGGTCCCTCAGGCCATCCCCGGCGACATCTGCGCAGTCGCCAAGCTCGACGAGCTGCATTACGACGCGGTGCTGCACGATTCGCACGAAGAGGATGCCATTCACCTGAAGTCCATCGCCTTTCCGCCGGCCATGCTCGGCGTCGCGATCGAGCCGGAGCGCCGGGGCGACGAGCACAAGCTCGCCGAGGCGCTGCACAAGCTCGCCGCCGAGGATCCCTGCGTGCGTATCGAGCATCACTCGTCAGGCAATGAAACCGTCCTGTACGGCATGGGCGACCTGCACCTGCGCGTCATGACCGAGCGGATGGGCGAGCGCTACGGCGTGGCCGTCCGCACGCGACCGCCCAGCATCCCGTACCGCGAGACGATCACCCGCCCGGCTGAAGGCCACCACCGGCACAAGAAGCAGACGGGCGGCGCCGGCCAGTTCGGCGAGGTATACCTGCGCATCGAACCGCTGGTGCGGGGCGCCGGATTCGAGTTCGTCGACGATGTGGTGGGCGGTGCGATCCCGAACCAGTTCATCCCGGCCGTCGAGAAGGGCATCCGGCATGCGCTCGCGGAAGGCGCGGTCGCCGGCTTCCCGCTGCAGGATATCCGCGTGTCGGTATACGACGGGAAGTATCATTCGGTGGACTCGAAGGAAGTCGCCTTCGTATCGGCCGGCCGCAAGGCCTTCCTGGATGCAGTGCAGAAGGCCGCGCCCGCCGTGCTGGAACCGATCGTGCACGTCGAGATCAACGCGCCCGGCACCGTGATGGGCGACATCACCGCCGACCTGGCGACGCGGCGCGCGCGCATCGACGGCAACGAGGCGCGGGCCCGCGGGCGCATCGTCGTGTCGGCCTATGTGCCGCTCGCGGAAGTCACGGATTACCAGAACCGGCTCAAGGCGCTGACCGGTGGAGAAGGGAGCTTTACCTTGCAACTCAGCCACTACGATCCGGTGCCGCCCCGCAAGCAGCAGGAACTGGCCTCGGCCTGGAAGCCCGCGGCGGGCGAGGAATGAACTCGCCGGCCAGGTCGGTCACCCGCATCATGGCCGTGTTCTGCGACTTCGAGAACGTCGCGCTCGGCGTTCGTGACGCCAAAATACCGACCTTTGATATCAGAAAAGTGCTGGAACGGCTGCTGCTGAAGGGCAACATCGTCGTCAAGAAGGCTTATTGCAACTGGGAGCGCTACCACGATTTCAAGCGCGCCATGCACGAGGCCGCGTTCGAGCTCATCGAGATCCCGCACGTGCGGCAGTCCGGCAAGAATTCCGCCGACATCCGCATGGTCGTGGACGCACTCGACCTGTGCTACACGAAGTCGCACGTCGACACGTTCGTCGTCATCAGCGGCGACTCGGATTTCTCGCCGCTGGTCGCGAAGCTGCGTGAGAACAACAAGGTCGTCATCGGCTGCGGGGTCAAGAACTCGACGTCGGATCTCCTGATCAGCGGGTGCGACGAGTTCATCTACTACGACGACCTGGTGCGCGGCGAGGGCCGCGCACGGGTCGCCCGCAAGGACAAGGTGGCAAAGGCCACGACCCGGGCGCCGGGAGCGGCGGCCGGCGCCGCCGAAGACCGCCGGCAGGAAGGCATCGAGCTGTTGATGGAAACCGCCGAAGACCTGTTTGCGGAACGCGACGCCGAGGAGAAGGTCTGGGGTTCCATGGTCAAGCAGGCGATCAAGCGCCGGAAGCCCGGTTTCAACGAAAGCTACTACGGCTTCAAGACCTTCGGGAAGCTGCTCGAAGAGGCGCGCGACCGCAAGCTGATTGACCTCGAGTTCGATGCCAAATCCGGCGGCTACATCATTACGCGTATCGCGGCAGGTTGACGACATGAAAACCAGCATCTCAATCGCGCGCGGGGCGTTGATGCTGCCGCTGCTGTTTGCGGGTGCGGCCGCGTGCGAGGACGCAGGGCCCGAAAAACCGGGTGGCGAAACCGCGGTCGAGATCACCACGGTCGCCGAGGGCCTCGAGCATCCCTGGAGCCTCGCGTTCCTGCCGGACGGGCGCATGCTCGTCACGGAACGGCCGGGGCGCCTGCGCTACGTTACAAAAGACGGCAGCGTGTCGGAGCCGGTTGCCGGCGTGCCGGCTGTGTTTGCCGAGGGGCAGGGCGGTCTGCTCGACGTGGTGATCGACCCGGACTTCACCACGAACTCGACGATCTACCTTTCGTATGCGGAACCCGCGGCCGACGGAACCAACGGGACGGCAGTCGCGCGTGCACGGCTCAATGGCCAGGAGCTCGATGACGTCAAGGTGATCTTCAGGCAACAACCGAAGTTCTCGAGCCGGCACCATTTCGGTTCGCGCCTCGTATTCGCCGGGGACGGCAAGCTGTTCGTCACGCTCGGCGAGCGCAATTCAGAGCGCGACCTCGCCCAGGATCTCGGCACGCACATCGGCAAGATCGTGCGCATCACCACGGACGGCGAGGCGCCCGGGGACAATCCGTTTGTCGGCCGTGAGGGCGCACTGCCCGAAATCTGGTCGTACGGCCACCGCAACGTCCAGGGCGCGACGCTGCACCCCGGGACCGGCAAGCTGTGGACTCACGAGCACGGCCCGCGCGGCGGTGACGAAATCAACCTGCCGGAACCCGGCCGCAACTACGGCTGGCCGGTCATCACGTACGGGCGCGAGTACCACGGCCCTGCGA
>JALYJS010000512.1 GCA_030799345.1 Pseudomonadota bacterium
CAGCCGGCAGAGCGCTTCACGTGCGCGAACCTTATGATGCGGCACGGGACTACGGAACGGCGCTTTCTGCCGAGGTCGCTTGCGATCCGGTGCTCCTCTACTGGCGACGCGGCGCCGGGGCAGCGCCGGATTGCCGCACGCAGACAGGCCTGCTCGCATTTCCCGCAGACGGCACTCGCGGGTTTCAGTGCGAGTCGGCTCGCGCCGCACTCGAAGGCAGCGGGTTCTATATCGCCTCGCGCGCAGCGCAGCGGCGGACAGCAGCCGACAGCGGCGACTGGGATGCCCTTCGGGCTACTGACGACGGTGCGGTCGAATGCCGCGCCGATGCCCAGGCTGCTGTTGAGTGGGATCGGGCGCCGCTTGCTGATCCCTACATCTTCTATACCGGGAACTTCCTGAACTGGCTGCTCGCCTACCTGCCGACGGTGGAGCAGCCGATTGCCGCACACGTCACGACGAATCTCGCGACCACGCTGCGGTCCACCGATGAGGTGGAAATCGCCTGGCTTCGATTGAGCGCTGCCGACGGTGGTTATGTTGCCGGTGCGCCGATGCCGGCTGCGCAAGCGGCCGATCGGCTGGAAGCGATTGCCGTCGAGCCGCCCGCAGGCGGCGCACCGCTTGCGGAAGCCCTGGTGGAATCCGCGTTGTGGTTCTCGGGCGGCGTCGCGCGTTTCGGTGCAGTCGATGAGGCTGACAGTCGTGCCTTTGATGCGCTCGTGCCCGCGCATTATCAGTCGCCGATCACGCATGCCTGTCGTCCGGTCACGCTCGGCTACCTGACGCCGGGCGAGCCTTCGAATGACGAACTCGCCGGCAGCGCGGCAGCGACATTGCCGGGCTTCACGGAACAGACGGGCGGCTGCGGGAATGACTGCCTGACCTCGGTGTCGCAGTGGCTCGCGCAGGCAGACCTGCGCGCGGATTTTCCCGCGCGGCAGTCCATTGCGCTGCAGTTCATAAGCCCGTCGCCGCCGCCGGCAGCAATCGCGGAAGCCGCAATCGCTGGCAAGTTCTCGCGTCTCGACGACCCGCTCGCCTTCATCAATCTGGTCGCGCGCAGCCTGCAGCGCGATGCCGCTATCCCTGCGGCGCCCCAGTTGTCCGCTGCGGCATTACTGCCGGCTACGGATGCGCTGAACGGGACCGACGTCGTCCTCGGGCTTTCGGCGCCGCAGGCACGGCAGCGCTGGAACGGGAATCTGTTCCGCTATGCCTTGCGAACCGGTGATTCACCGCTGGAGCCGCCGACCGTCCTCGATCGCAATGGCGAAGATGCAATCGGCCCCGACGGACTGCCGCGGCCATCGTCGCAAAGCGCCTGGAGTGACGCTCCTGATGCCGATCTGCTGTCCGGCGCCGCTGCTGGCCGCCTCCCGATCGCCACGGAGCGCGAACTTTTTACCGATCTCGACAATCCGGACATGACTTCGCCGACGAATCGACTGGAGGCCGGCAACCCGCGCCTGGAACCGGCGATGCTCGGACTCGGCAGCAGTGCAACGGAATCGATTCAGGACGTCCTCGAGTGGCTCGCGCAAGAACGGCATCTGGGCGATCCAGGCTTGCATGCGCCGGTCGTCGCTCAATATCCGGATGCGCTGCAGCTGGTCTTTGCCGCCACGCATGACGGGCTGCTGCATGCCTTCGATGCCGTGAGCGGCGTGGAACGGTGGGCCTGGATGCCGGCCGTACTGCTGCCGCGACTGCCGGAACTCATGCGTAACGAGCCGACGACGGTGCGCAGTCACGGCATTGACGGTCCGCTCGTGCTGCACCGCCACGATCCCGATGGTGATGGACGCATCGATACATCGGCGGGAGAGCATCTTTGGCTGCTGTTCGGTCTCGGCCGCGGCGGCAACCGCTACTACGCGATTGATGTCTCGCGGGCGGATGCGCCACGGCTCATGTGGTCGCTGGCATTGCCTGGCAATGCCGAGCTCGAGAGCCGCGCCGAACCGGTCATTACGCGAATTCATGTCGACGGCGTTGCCCAGAACGCCGGCCGCTGGGTCGCGCTGCTCGCTGGCGGCTACGACCGGCGGTACGACGGGGCCAATCCAGCCGATACGGACGCCAACGACGCCCTGCACATGGTCGACGCCGAAACCGGAAACCTGCTGTGGTCCGCTGGCAGCGCGCCCGCCTCGGCGCTCGCTATCGCCGGATTCGATGCGAGCCAGCCATCCGCGCCCCGCGCACTCGATCTCGATGGAAACGGTCTGCTCGACCGGGCGTATCTCGTCGATGTCGCCGGCGGCCTCTGGCGATTTGATTTTGCGAGCGGGCGCGCGCCCGCGGAACTTGCGCAGGCACGCCGATTGGCGCAGCTGGGAACCGGGCCCCAGCGGTTCCATGCCACGCCTGACGTGTCGCTCGTGCGTTCCGCGGACGGCGCCCGGCTCGCGATTTCCGTGGGTTCCGGCTGGCTGGCGCGGCCGCTCGACGGGAGCATCGTGGATCGCATTTACACGATCTTCGATCGTGAAACTGCAGCGGACAGCCGGCCCTGGACCGAGG
>JALYJS010000002.1 GCA_030799345.1 Pseudomonadota bacterium
CGCCTGTGGGGGGGCGAACTGACCGCGACCCGGCGGCTGTCGACGAACCAGAGTGCCTGGGCGACCCTCGCGCGCGGATTCCGCGCCGGCGGCTTCAATATCGGCACTGCCGTGCCGGCGGATCGGCAGCAGTTCGAACCCGAGTACCTGTGGTCCGTCGAGACCGGGTGGAAGGCGCACGACGAATCCGGCACACGTTCCGGCGACGTCAATCTCTTCTATGTGCGACGTGAGCACCAGCAGGTCGCGACGTCACTGCAAGTCGATCCGGATGACCCGCTGACCTTCCTGTTCCTGACGGATAATGCGGCGAGCGGCGAGGCCTGGGGCATCGAGGCGACTTCCGCCTTCCCGGCGACGCCGGACGTGACGGTTGATGCGATGGCATCCTGGATGGAGTCCCGGTTCATCGGCTACCAGTTCGGTGAGCGCGACCTGGACGGCCGCGACTGGGCGCATGCGCCGGCGTGGAAGCTGGCGGCCGGCGCCACCTGGCGCGATCCAGCCGGGTGGATGGCACGGCTCGATGCGTCGGCCGAAGCGGGCTACTACTTCGATACGAGCCACGACCAGCGCTCCAGTTCGCGATTTCTCGTGAATCTGCGGGCCGGATACGAGGCCGCTCGCTGGTCGGTCCACGTCTGGGCGCGCAACCTGCTGGACGAGCGCTATCCGGTGCGTGGATTCTATTTCGGAAATGAACCGCCGGATTTCCCGGCCAGACTGTACCTGCGCTGGGGAGATCCGCGTCAGCTCGGCGTGACAGCGCGCTACACATTCTAAGGAGACCGCATGCACGTCGCCGTCGAGTTGAGCCTGTATCCCCTGACGGAAAACTTTATTCCGCCGATCCTGGACTTCATCGAGCGCCTGAAGGCGAAGCCGGGGCTGTCTGTCGACACGAACTCGATGAGCACCCAGGTGAGCGGGGAGTTCGATGACGTGTTCGACGCGCTGCGCGCCGAGATCGCGTCGAGTCTGTCCGGTCGTGATCGTGCGGTCTTCGTGATGAAGGTGCTCGGCGGCGGTGATTGAAGCCGTTGCGGTCCTGTTCGGGGTCGTCTACATCGGGCTTGCGATCCGGCAGCACCGCGCCTGCTGGATCGCCGGCGCCGCGAGCACGGCTTTGTATAGCGTGGTCTTTCTGCAGTCGGGCCTGCCATTGCAGGCGGGGCTGCAACTGCTGTACGTCGCGCTATCGGTGTACGGATGGATCCAGTGGCGGCCCGCTGCCGGCGCGTCGCAACGGCCCGTATCCTGGCCGTGGCCTCGGCACGGACTCGCGCTTGCTGCCGTTGCCATTGCAACGGCGATCAGCACGGCCTTGCTGATGCGCTACGGCGGCTCGACCGCTCCCTTTGCCGATTCGCTGGGAACCTGGGCGAGCGTGTTCGCCACCTGGTTGCTTGCGCGGCGATACCTTGAATCCTGGCTGTGGTGGATCGTCATCGACCTGGGACTCGCGGCATTGTTTTTACGCCAGGGACTCTTGCCGACCGCCGCGCTGTATCTGGCCTATGCGCTGCTGGCCGGCGTCGGCTGGAGAGCATGGCGTCGGGCAAGCAACGCCGGTGACGATGCGCGCCTCGAGGCGGTCATCGCGGAACTGGGGATGCACCGACCCGAGCGCATACCGTTGCCGGGCGGGCTTGCCAACCGGGCGATCCGGCTGCGCGATGCCGGACAAGACGTCGTTGTCCGCATCGCGGGCGCGGAAGGTTCCGCGCTCGGCGCGGATCGCGAATCGGAACGAGCGATGCATCAGCTCGCCGCCGGCATCGGTCTCGCGCCGCAGATCCTGATTGCACGACCCGCCGAAGGATTGCTGGTGACGCGTCACGCAGCGGGTCGCATGCTCACGCAAGCTGACCTGCGCGAAGTTGCGATGCTGCGGCGAATCGGCGCATGGCTTGCCCGCCTGCACGCCGAGGAGCCGCCGCCATCGCTTCGCGTCGTCGATTTTGGCGCCCGCGCGGCCGGATACCTGTCGACGGTGCTCGCACA
>JALYJS010000006.1 GCA_030799345.1 Pseudomonadota bacterium
GCGGCATACGGCAAAGCGTTACAGGACATAACTAGCGAAATGCCGCCCGATGTCGTCGTTTCAGAGTTGTATCGTCTACGGTGTACTGCGAACCTGGCTGGGCAGCACCGCGAAGTGCTTGCTGAACGCGGCGGTGAAGTTTGTCGGTTCGCTGAAACCCGCCTTTTCGGAGATATGCGCGATGGGTAGCGTCGTTGTCTGCAGGAGATCCAGCGCCAATTGCATGCGAACTTCCGTCTGGTATTCGTGCACGGAGACGCCGCACATCCGTTTGAAGCCGTAATGCAGTTTCTTGCGGCTCAACCGGAACTGGGCACAAAGGGCGGGGAGTGTGTAGGTTTTGCCGGGGTTGGCCTTGATCAGGTCGCGGATGCGAAAGAGCTTTTCGCGTTCCGGCAGGGTGATCCTCATCGATGCACTCGAATGCGGGCTGGCAGTACGCCAATCCTCGAACAGCACGCGCAGGAGCTCCAGGGCATTGGACCGTACCTCCACGTCGCGCCACGCGCTCGAGGACTTGGCACGAAAGAATCGGCTACCCAATGCCAATGCGGCCTTCGAAGCCGCAAAGTGGCCCATGACTGTCTCGTGCCGTTCCCAGTGCGAAATGAGCACTGGGGTCAGCTCGTCGCTGCCGAGCCCGAGGAAGTCGACCAGGTAGGCCTCTGTCACATTGAGCGAGCAGTACCGATAGCGCACCCCTCCGGTAAAACTCGCGGTCAGGGAGTCGCCTGCGGGTCGGATGATGTAGCTGCAGCCGAGGTACTCATCCGACAGGCTGTGCTTGCGGTCGAAGTAGGCCGCTTCGCCGGAGAAAGCAATGCGGAACCGGAGGTTGTTATCGCGACTCCGGATCGTGAGGCGCCAGTCCTGGTCGATGAAGGTATCGGCGATGTGAACGCAAAACCCCGGATCGATTTCGTAGATCTCTTCATGCCCTGACTTGGAAATGGGGCCAATGCGCTCGCTCCGCGGAATGGAGCGCCGGCCCTGGATGACTTCTCCGATGCCGCCACCCACCGACGGGTCGATGAGGGTCATCTGCTCGAGCTTCTCCCACATGCGGGGCTCGTTGGCGCTGATATAGATCTTGGCGTGCATCCCGGCGATTCTAGGCTCCGCCGGACACGATTTCATCATTCGTATCCCGCTTGATTATCGTCCCGGTCGCTCCGGCGGTAGAGTCGCCAACGTGCAATCGCTGGAACGTCTCGTCCAGGGTCATCGGCAGGGCTTCAGCCTGGCGCAGGATTTCTATCAATCTGCGTCGGTGTACCAGGCGGAGCTCAGCAAGTTCCTGTCCCGCCACTGGATCGCGGTCGGGCACGTGTCCGAGATTCCAGGGCGCGGCGACTATCTCGTTTTCGACGGGCTCGATGCCTCGGTGATCGTGGTACGCACCGCAGACGGTTCGATCCAGGCGTTGCACAACGTCTGCCGTCACCGCGGCGCCCGGCTTTGCGAAGAGTCCGAGGGGCGCCTGTCCCTGATCACCTGCCGGTACCACGGCTGGTCCTATCGCCTGAATGGCGAACTCGCGGCCTGGCGTCACATGCCGGACGGACTCGATAAGGGCGAGTACGCGCTGCGCCGCTGTGCGGTCACCGTGTTTGAAGGGATCATTTTCATCAGCCTGGATCCCGCCGGCGCGCCCGATCCCGGCGCGTTGCTGCGCCATGTCGAGTCCTACTGGGCGCGGTTCGAGCTGGCGAACTGCAAGGTCGTGAGCAAGCGCAGCTGGCGCCTCGCTGCCAACTGGAAACTGGCGGTCGAGAATTCGCTGGAGTGCTACCACTGCCTGACCAGCCACCCCGAGTATTCGGCGGCGAATGCATTCGTGAGATCCGACGAAAAGGCGAGCGAAGGCGACGTGTCGAAATTCGCCGCCTATCACGCCGCCTGGACCGCGGGTCTCGAAGGAAAGATTCCGCTCGGCAAGTCGGAGATCCTCGAAACAGGCGGCCAGTCGTGTCGCGCCGGCACTTTTCCATTGGCGCCGGGACGAATGACCGGATCTCAGGACGGCAAGCCCCTCGCTCCCTTGCTGGGAAAGGTCGCAGCCTACGACGAGAGCGTGACGACCGGTGGCATCGGCTTCCTCAGCTACGTGGTCGCGATGTGCGACCACGCCCTGCTCGTGACTTTCGTGCCGCAGGCAGCGGACGCGACGCTCGTGGTCATTAAATGGCTGGTCCGCGTGGACGCGCGCGCGGGCGCCGACTATGACGAAGGCAAGCTCCGCTGGCTCTGGGAAACGACTACCGAGCAGGACAAGAGCCTCATCGAACTCAACGCGGCCGGAGTGGCCACGAGCGGGTACCTTCCGGGGCCGTACTCGAAGCTGGAGGGGATGGTAGAGGACTTCGTCCAGCGATACCTGAAGCTCATGGCCGCCAGCACATGAACAGCCAGGTTTCCAGGACCTACCTCGCCTACGTCATCCTGCTGCTGTTTCTGGTCAACGCGGCCAACTACGGGCAGCGCATGATCATCGCGATCATCCTGCCCGCCATCAAGACCGAGATTGCCCTCACCGATGCGCAGCTCGGCATTCTCATGGGCGGGGCATTCGCGCTGGTTTTCGCGGTGGCCGGCGTGCCGCTGGCCCGTATCGCGGATCGAACCGTGCGGCGCACTTTCCTCGCCGGCGCAATCCTGTTCTGGAGTTCCGCGACCGCGTTGTTTGGAGCGACCCATACGTTCGCCCAGATGCTGGCGGCGCGGGTGGCGCTCGGCGTGGGGGAGTCGGCCTGCATCCCGACCTCCCACTCGCTGCTCACCGACTACGTTTCGCCCAACAACCGGCCCCTGGCGTTCGGCATTCATTCGACCGGCGGGGTTGTCGGCGTGACGATTGCGCTCATGCTGGGCGGATACCTCGCGACCGCTGTCGGCTGGCGGAGCACGATGTACCTCGCTGCGATCCCGGGATTCCTGCTGGCGCTTCTCCTGTTTTTCACCTTGCGCGAGCCGGCACGCCAAGGTGCGAGCGCATCGGAGCCGGAGGTCCGGCACTTCCCGTTGAAGGCAGTCGTGCAGCACCTGTTATCCACGAAGTCCTATATTTTTGTGCTGCTGGCCATCTGCTTCAGCCTGCTGGTCGAGTTCGGCCTGAACCAGTGGCTGCCGTCCTTCTACGTGCGCCAGTTCGGCCTCGAGATGGCGGACGTCGGTTACTCCTATGGCCTCGCGATCGCCAGCGGCGGCATCCCGGGCAGCATCATCGGCGGGCTGGTCGCCAATCGCCTCGTGCGCTCGGACATCCGCTGGCTCGCCTGGCTGCCGGCGACGATGTACGCGATCGCGCTGCCGGTGGGACTGTCGATGCTGCTCGCGACCACGGCCCAGCAGGCGCTGATGCTGAATGCGCTGTACGCCTTCGTCATCTTCGCGACCAATGGCGCCTTCTGGGCTGCGTGTTTCATTTCAATCCCGCCCATGATGCGGGCGACGACCAGCGCGATCACCTTGATGGTCGGCGGCATCTTCGGCGTTGCAGTCGGTCCGGTGCTTGTGGGACTCATCAGCGACTTCCTCGCGCCGCGCGCGGGCAGCCATTCGCTGCAGTCGTCGCTAGTCGCCGTCCAGTGCCTGGCGATCGTGGTTGTCGTCTTCCTGCTATTCGCGGCGCGTTATCTCCGCAAGGATCGACTGTGACGCGCAAGCACACGGGCACGGTCGACCTCGGCATGGACGCGCCGATCACTCGGCGCGACTTCGTCAACGGCGTCCTCGTGACGGGCGGAGCCGCGTTGCTCTGGAGCCGGAACGCAGCGCTCGCCGATACGATCGATCCGCACGCGCCTTCCGGCTCGCCGTGGACCGGCTACGGCGGCGTCGGCGATTACCGATGGGCGAATGGCAACACGGAAGCCGTCATGAACGCCGCTCATGGCATCCGCGATGGCAACTATATAGATGCGTCCGGATCCGCGGCTGAAGAATCCGTGGACCTGCTTATCGTCGGAGGCGGGTTCTCCGGCGTGACTGCGGCCTACGAGTTCAACAAGCGGCGGAAGCCCGGCCAGACCTGCCTGTTGCTCGAGAATCACGCGATGTTCGGCGGCGAGGCGCGCCAGAACGAATTCGACGTCGACGGGCGTCGGCTGGTGGCTCCCCAAGGCTCCAACGCCGGCCTCGTGGTGAAGCCCACGGACACGATCACCGGCCGGTACGAGACTTACGCCGACTACTACCGCGAGCTCGAACTGCCATCCAGCTATGAGTTCGAGGCGCTGGCCGGCGGAGCGGAGAAGTATCACCTCGCCAACGACCACTTCGATCCGATGATCATGGAGAAGAAGTTTGCGACCGGATATTTCTTTCCGGGCGCGGGCTGGTCGCGCAACCCCATCGAGGCGCGCTTCGAGAACACGCCTTGGCCCGCGAACGTGCAGCAGGACATGGCGGACTTCACCGGCAATCGGCGCGACCAGGTCTCGTCGCAGGCCGATCCGGACCGCTGGCTTGACGGGATGAGCTACTACGAGCTCCTCGACAAGCTGGGCTACGGCCCCGAGA
>JALYJS010000017.1 GCA_030799345.1 Pseudomonadota bacterium
CCTCGAGATGCGCAAAGCCTGGACCAACGGCCCCACCGCAGTGATCACCCACGGCGCGAATCCAGGGCTCGTCTCGCATTTCGTCAAGCAGGCGCTGCTCGACATCGCCTCGGCGACGGGCCACGACGCGGCGGATCCGAAGACGCGCGACGACTGGGCCAACCTGGCGAAGACGCTCGGCATCAAGGTCATCCACATCGCCGAGCGCGACACCCAGGTTTCGAGCAAGCCGAAGATGCCCGGGGAATTCGTCAATACCTGGTCGGTCGACGGCTTCGTCAGCGAAGGCAGCCAGCCGGCCGAGCTCGGCTGGGGCACGCACGAGCGCCATTTTCCGCGCGACGGGCGCCAGTACGACTTCGGCCGCAAGAACGCGATCTACCTGACGCAACCCGGCTGCGCGACCCGCGTGCGCACCTGGACTCCGGAGGCAAAACACTTCCACGGCTTCCTGATCACCCATGGCGAATCAATCTCGATCTCGGACTTCCTGAGCGTGCGGCAGAACGAGCGCGTGCTCTATCGCCCGACGGTGCACTACGCCTATCACCCTTCCGACAATGCGGTGCTTTCCGTCCACGAGTTCTGCGGCCGCAATTACCAGCTGCAGGAGCGCAAGCGGATCATGATGGGCGACATCACCTCGGGTATCGACGAGCTCGGCGTGTTGCTCGCGGGGCATGAGAAGAACGCTTACTGGTACGGTTCGCAACTGTCGATCGACGAAGCGCGCAAGCTCGCGCCGCATAACAGCGCGACCTCGCTTCAGGTCACGGTCTCGGCACTCTCCGGCATGATCTGGGCGATCGAGAATCCGGCCGCGGGCGTCGTCGAGCCGGACGAGATCGACTTCCGCCGCAATCTCGAGATCTGCATGCCTTATCTCGGCCCGGTCGTCGGCAAGTTCACGGACTGGACGCCCTTATTCGACCGCGGCCGGCTGTTCCCGGAAGACCTCGACGAAAGCGATCCCTGGCAGTTCAAGAACATCCGCGTCATCTAGTAGTCGATGGCAGTGATGGCGACCGAAACCGCGCCGGCCGGCAGGCGGACTTCGACCACATCGCCGACTCGTTTGCCGAGCAGGGCGCGCCCCAAAGGCGAGTCCATGCTGATGTAGCCTGGTTCGCGGTCGAATTCATCCGGCCCGACGATGCGGTGGCGGCGGATTCCGCCCGTATCCTCATGGACGGTAACCCAGGCTCCGAAGAATACGCGCGTCCGGTCGGCCGGCGGATCCGGGACGACGACGAGCCCTTGCAGCCGGCCCCGCAGGAAACGCACCCGCCGGTCGATCTCGCGCAGCCGGCGTTTTCCATAGGTGTACTCGGCATTCTCGGAACGGTCGCCCTGGGCCGCCGCCTCGGCGACTGAGCGCGTAACGGCCGGCCGCTCGACGCGCCATAGCTGGTCGAGTTCTTCACGCAGCCGACGCGCGCCTTCCGGTGTCGCGTACCTGGAACCGTGAGCCATTCGTATAAGCCGTTGAATTTAAAGTCGTGCCAGAACTGTGTCCCATTTCACGCCGGTCTCCACAAGCCGACGCTAGTCTTTGGACCGTATTTCCTGCCTTCGTCAGTATCCCCTAGCGGACTTCCTTCCCTTCACCGAAAGTCCGCTTTTCCGCCCCGGGCCTCAAAACCCGGGGCTTTTTTTGACCCGTACAATCGCCGCATGCCCGCAGTCCCTCCGTTCAAGGACCACTTTTCCGGCGGTTCAGACGCCTATGAAAAGTATCGGCCGAGCGAGGCGCCGGGTCTGTTCGCCTGGCTAGCCGCAGAAGCGCCGGGCAGGCGGCTCGCCATTGATGTCGCGACCGGCAATGGGCAGGCGGCGATCAAGCTTGCGGAGTATTTCGACGCCGTGATCGGGAGCGATGCCAGCGCGACGCAGCTGGCATCGGCGCGTCCGCATGCACGCATCGAGTACCGCCACGAGCCGGCGGAAGCATTGTCGGTCGAGGCGCAGTCGGCGGATCTCCTGGTCGTCGCCCAGGCCGCTCACTGGTTCGACTGGCCGGCATTCTGCGCGGAGGCTCGACGAATCCTGCGGCCCGGCGGCCTGTTTGCGATCTGGTCCTACGGGCAGTTCACGGCGACGCCGCGCATCGAACGGCTGATTGCGGATTTCTCACGTGACGCCGTGGGTCCGTACTGGCCGCGGGAACGGCGGCACGTCGATGAGGGTTACCGCGAACTGGAGCCGCCGTTTCCGGCCGTCGCCGCACCGATATTCGAGATGCAGGCCGAATGGGACTACGCGTCGGCGATGGGCTACCTCGGCACCTGGTCGGCTGTCGCCCGGTACCGCGAACGCTGCCGGCGCGACCCCCTGCTGCTGATCGCAGAACCGCTCGCCGCGGCCTGGGGAGCGGGCCCGCGCCGCCTGGCCTGGCCGCTCATGCTCAGGGCGGCGCGCGCCTGAAACGCTCTGTCGCGGTACGGAACCAGGCCAACTGAGGCCTGCCTTATACTGCGCGCCCCGCTGACCCTGGAGATCCGGCATGTCGTTTCGCAACCTGCTGCCCGCGCTCTTGCTTGCTACCGTTGCCTCGGCAGCGGCCGACGATGCTGCCGCTCCGCTGCAGTCGGGCATCGACGCCTCCGCAATGGACAAGAGCGTCCGGCCCCAGGACGATTTGTTCCGTCACGTCAACGGTACCTGGCTCAAAACCACCGAATTCCCCGCTGAGTACCCGAGCGCCGGCATCGGCATCATGCTGTTCGAAAAAGCGCAGGCCGACGTGCAGGCCATCCTCCTGCAGGACAAAGGCCAGCTCAACGACATGTACATGAGCTTCATGGATGAGGCACGGGTCGAGGCGCAGGGCATCCAGCCGCTGAAGCCCTTGTTTGCGGAGATCGCCGCGATCGACGGGCCGCAGGCGCTCGCGAATTTCTTCGGACGCGCCCAGGGGCTCGGCATCAGCGTCCCGATCGGCGTTTATGTGTACCCCGATGCGCGCAACTCCACGCACAACGTCGCCTATGTGTCGCAGGACGGCCTCGGACTGCCGAACCGCGATTACTACCTGCGCACGGAAGACACCTATGTCGAGTTCCGGCGCAAGTACGTCCTGTATCTCGCGCAGCTCTTCACGCTGGCCGGCGAAAGCGACGGCGCCGCACGCGCGGAGAAAATCCTCGCGCTCGAGACCGCGATCGCGACGGACCAGTGGACGCCGGTGCGGAACCGCGATCCTGTAGCGACCTACAACCGTCATGGCATCGCATCCGCCACCGCGCTTGCCCCGCAATTCGAATGGCGGGGATACCTCGCCCGGGCCGGGCTGCCGGACGGCGATTTCATCGTGCGCCAGCCGAGCTACGCGACGGCGCTCGGCAAGCACATGCATGAAGCCGACCTGGCCGTGTGGAAGGATTACCTGACGGTGCGCACGATCGGCGCGTACGCGCGCGTGCTGCCTGCGGCATTTGTCGAGGCTTCGTTCGATTTCAATTCACGGACGTTGCGCGGAACCGAGACGCTGCGCCCGCGCTGGAAGCGCGCGGTCCAGGAAACGGACAATTCGATGGGCGAGGCGATCGGCGCGGCCTATGTCGCGCGGCATTTCCCGCCAGAAGCCAAGGCGCGCATGGACCGGCTGGTGCGGAACCTGCTTGAGGAGTTCGATCGCGGCATCGATTCGCTCGACTGGATGAGCGCCGCGACCAAGGCCGAGGCGCACACGAAGCTGAAGAAGATCAACGTCAAGATCGCCTACCCGGACAAGTGGCGCGACTACACGGGTCTCGTCATCGACCGTGGCGATCTGCTCGGCAATGTGCTGCGTTCGAACCAGTTCGAATGGAACTGGCAGACGGCGCGCGCCGGCAAGCCGAAGGATCCGACCGAGTGGTTCATGACGCCGCAGACGGTGAATGCGTACCACCTGCCGACCAACAACGAGATCGTGTTCCCGGCCGCGTTCCTGCAGCCGCCTTATTTCAACATGCAGGCGGATGACGCTGTGAACTACGGGGCCATCGGTTCGGTGATCGGCCACGAGATCAGCCACGGTTTCGACGACCGCGGCCGCCAGTACGACGGCGATGGCAACCTGCGCGAGTGGTGGACGGCCGAGGACAACGAGAAGTTCACGCAGAAGGCGGCCGGCCTGATCGAGCAGTACGGCAGTTTCGAGGCGTTGCCCGGGCTTAATGTGAATGGCGAGCTGACTCTGGGCGAGAACATCGGCGACCTGTCGGGCGCGGCGGTGGCGTATCGCGCGTACATCCACTCGCTGGGTGGAGACGAGGCGCCCGTCATCGATGGGTACACCGGCCCGCAGCGCTTCTTCCTGGGCTATGCGCAGGCCTGGCGGACCAAGTGGCGCGAGGGCCTGATGCGTGAAATCGTGCTGACGGACCCGCATGCGCCGAGCGAGTTCCGCACCAATGGCGTCGTCGCGAACATGGACGAGTTCTACGCGGCCTTCGGCGTGCGTGAGGGCGACCGCCTGTGGCGCAAGGACGAGGAGCGCGTGAAGATCTGGTGACCGGCGCCGGTATTTGCGTGGATAATGCCGGTCCATGAACCGGCTCATCCCGCGCATTACGCTGCTCGTCATGGTTGCCGTGACAGCGGCGGCCTGCACGCCTTTCGAATCCCTGTGGCGCAAGCCGGCAAAGCCCGCCGACCTGCCGGCCGCGCCGGCGGCCGCCGTGCCCGAGCTGCCGCTTGCGGAAGCGACGCATCGGTTCGTCGTCGCCCCGGACGACGATGTCGTGGGACAGCTGCAGGTCACGCTGTCGCGCGACGAGGACACGTTCGCGGACATCGCGCGGCGCTTCAATATCGGCTATGCGGAACTGCTGCGCGCCAACCCCGACGTCGATCCCTGGCTGCCGGGCGAAGGCACGCAGATCGTGCTGCCGACGGAGTTCGTGCTGCCCGACGCGCCGCGCGAGGGCCTCGTGCTGAATCTCGCCTCGATGCGCCTCTATTACTACCCGGCGCGTGAAAAAGACGCGCCAGTCGAAGTGATCACCCATCCGGTCGGCATCGGCAAGGTCGGCTGGGCGACACCCGAGGGCAGCACGAAAGTCGTCTCGCGCGTGAAGGACCCGGTGTGGACCCCGCCGGTCTCGGTCCGCCGGGAGCACGCAAAGGTCGGCGACATCCTGCCTCCGAAAGTGCCGGCAGGTCCCGATAACCCGCTCGGGCGCCACATGATGCGTCTGGGCTGGCCGAGCTACCTGATCCACGGAACGAACAAGCCCCCGGGCGTCGGCATGCGCGCGAGTCACGGCTGCATCCGGCTTTATCCTGAAGACATCGCGCGGCTGTACGAATCCGTTCCGATCGGAACGAAGGTGACCGTCGTCAACCAGCCGTACCTGGTCGGGTGGCGCGGCGATTCGCTCCTGGTCCAGACCTATCAGCCGCTCGAAGATGACAAGCGCGACTGGTCGGACGTGCCGAAGAGCCTGCGGCAGAAGGCAGCGAAGCCGCGCACCGCGCTGTGGAAGCGAATTGCCCTGCATGCGGACGCGATCGACTGGGACGGCATCCGGGACGCGGCGGCGGATCCGCGGGGCATTGCGACGGCGGCGGGACCGGGCAGCAAGGCGGATCTCGCGGCCACGGTCGCAGCCGCCATGCGCGTGCGCAACGCGATCCCGAACGGCGCGACCTGGAACGGCGTCGAGGACCAGTACGCGGGCGATCCGCAGTTCGGCGGGCAGGCGAGCGCGAGTCCCTGACTCAGTGCCGCGCGGCAAGCGCCGCAACGATGGATCCCGCGACGACGGCGAGCGCGCCGACGATCGCCAGCGCGTTCAATCCTTCCGGCGCCACCAGCGCGATGCCCGTGCGTTCGAGCACCCACATCGTGCCGATCGTGACCAGCGGTGCGATTGACAGCACCGCGCTCACACGGGATACGTCCCAGTGGTGCAGCGCTTCGCCGAAGGCCCCGTAAGCCACGAGTGTGTTCGCGCAACAGAATGCGAGCATCCCGAGCTGCATCCCGTCGAGCTCGAGGATCGCTGTGGGTCTTGCCACCGGAAGCAGCAGCACCGTTGCCCCCACGTACAGCATCCAGAGCACCTGGCGCGCGGTGAAGTGAACGAGCAGCTGTTTCTGGGCCAGGCCGTATATGGCCCAGGCGACGGCGGCTGCGACCATCAGGATGACGCCCAGTCCCAGCCCTTCTGTCGGGCGCAGCAGCAGCGGCAGGCGCTCGTTGAAGAACAGCAGCAGGCCGGCGACGAGCACGGCAAATCCAATCCATTGACGCGGATCGAAGCGCTCGTGGAACACGAAGACGCCGCCCAGCAGCAACAGGAGCGGCGCAAGCTGGATCACGACCTGCGCGACCGATGGCGTCGTATGGTCCAGCGCGATCAGGTAGAGCACGTAATTGCCCACCAGCGTGACGAGCGCGATCGCGAGCAGCACGTACGCGGCGCCCGCCGTTTTCCTCATCGGCGGAAGCTGCCCCCGCCACAACAGGAAGACGCCGAGGCCGAGCAGCGACACCGCGAAGCGCCACCAGGTAATCGTGTACGCGTCCATGCCGGTCAGCACGTACTTCAGGGCGACCGGCAACAGGCCCCACAGCACGGCGGTCGAGAACGCCATCCAGAATCCCGTCTGCCAGCCGCCCGAAGCCGTCCGCATGCGCCATCGTATGCTAGTCTTCGCGAAACCCGGGGGGGATACCGGTGGCGGAACGGTTGACCGGCATTCAGGTAAACGAAGAAGCCGGTTCTTCACAATCGATTTCGGAAACACCGACTGCGATCACCGCATTCGTCGGCCGCTGCCTGCGGGGCCCGGTCAACCGGGCCTCGCGCATCGCGAGCTTCGCGGAGTTCCAGCGCTTGTTCGGCGGATTGTGGCAGCCCAGCACCCTGTCTTACGCGGTCGAACAGTACTTCGAGAACGGCGGGCGCATCGCGATCATCGTGCGGGTCGACAACGGCGCGCGCTGCTGCACGCTCACGCTGCCTGCCGGCAGCCAGTCGCTGGGCCTGCAGGCGCAGGCGCCCGGCACCCGGGAATTCCTGCGCGCCGCGGTCGATTATGACGGCATCGGCGACAACGAGGAGGACCTGTTCAATCTCGTGTTGCAGCGCGTGCGTACGCCGGGTTCCGAGCACATCGAGGACCAGGAGATCTACCGCCGCGTATCCGTGAGTCCCGATGCGCAGAGAACCCTGCCGGTGGTGCTCGCCGATTCGGAACTGGTGCGGCTCGCGGGGGAAGTGCCCACCGTGCGGCCCGACGCGACACTGCGCGCCGATCCGCGCGGGCTCGCGGGCTACGTCTTATCCGGGCCGGATGCCGACGACGGCGCGCCGCTGTCCGACTACGATATCATCGGATCCGCCGCCGAACGCACGGGCCTGTTCGCGCTCGACGCGGTTGATGGATTCAATCATCTCTGCATTCCGCCGCTGACGCGCGACGTCGACGTCGGCGCGAGCACGCTCCTGGTCGCCAACCGATACTGCCGTGAGCGCCGCGCCATCCTGTTCGTCGACCCGCCGATGCAGTGGGATACGGCAACCACCGCGCTTGCCGCAATGCGCGACTGGCCGCTGCCCTCCGATTCCGCCTGCCTGTTCTTCCCGCGCCTGCTCGGCTACGACAAGCTGCGCGGCCGGTTCGAGGCGTTCGCGCCTTGCGGCGCAGTCGCTGGCGCGATGTCGCGCGCATCGGAATTGTGGCCGGTCTGGTCGCCGTCGAATGGCGAGGAATCCGTGCTGCGGCCAGGCCTGCGCCCGGCCTGCGCGGTCGACGACGATTGCCGCGCGCGCCTCGCCGCCGCGGGCGTCAACACCGTGCAGACCGTGCGCCGGCCCGGGCGTGAAGCCATGCCGGTCTGCACGCTTGCGGGGCCGGGTGCGGGCTCCGCCGACTGGCGCTCGCTTGCGGCGCGCCGGCTCGCACACCTGATCGTCAACAGCATCGAGCAGGGCACGCGCTGGATGATATTCGAGCCGAATGAGCCGGCTACGTGGCGCCGGGCCGAGGCCCAGGTGCGCGCGTTCCTGGCGTCGCTCGAGGAACGCGGCGCATTCGCGCATCGTGAGGCCGGTGACCGGTGGTTCGTCCTGTGCAACGAGCGCGTCAACCGCGACCGGCACCGGGAACAGGGTATCGTCAACCTGTTGTTCGGTTTCCCGGCGGCGCGCGCGGGCGGATTCCACGCTTATCTCGTCAGTCACCGTCCCGGAGGCAGCCGCGTTCAGACCGTGAGCCCCAATCTCGCGGGACTGCCGGATACGGGACTGACGCAGGTGCTTGCCGAACTCGATCTGCCCGAACTGGAAAACGCCTAGCCAAAACCGCCGCCGCCGGGCGTCTCGATGACGATGGCATCGCCTGCATCGATATCGATCACCGCGCAGGCCGGCAGTTCCTCGGTCAGTCCGTTCGCGCGCAACACCCGCGTGTTGCCCGTCGCGCCGTCGCCGCCTCCTGCAAGCCCGAACGGGGCGATGCGGCGATGGTTCGACAGGATCGCAGCAGTCATCGGTGCGCGGAACTCGATAGCCCGCACCAGCCCGTCGCCCCCGCGGTGGGCGCCGGCGCCGCCGGAACCGCGCCGGTAACGGAACTCGCG